>CAYLTU010000125.1:14671-16159 GCA_964386465.1 uncultured Rhodospirillaceae bacterium | reverse complement strand
GAGCGCGACCAGTAGCAGACGCGGCCGGTATCCAATGTTTCGGCGACCGCGTCGGCGTTCATCCAGGCGACCATGAGAACCTCGCCGGTGTCGTGCTGCTGCGCGATCGCCGGCACCAGCCCATCGGTGGTGAAGGTGATTTCCTCGATAATGGTCGACATGGCGATACTCCTCTCGCGGTATCCCCGGTCATCCCCTCACCCCAGCCCTCTCCCAGAGGGAGAGGGGGATCTGAGTCACGCCACAATACCAATACCCTCTCCCTGGGGAGAGGGTAGGGTGAGGGGAATTGACGGTTCTACAATTCAAACTTTAACATCAAGCCTTGTTCATGCGCTCGAAACCGGCCTCCAAATCCGCGATCAAATCGTCGGTGTCCTCCAGTCCCACATGGATGCGCATGCATTGGCCGGGCACGTCCCAACCGGTCGCCGTGCGGCTCCTTTCCGGCCAGCTCGGTATAAGCAGGCTCTCATAGCCGCCCCAGCTCGACCCCATGCCGTGCAGTTTCATATGGTTCATCATGGCCGAGAGCCTCTCCACGTTGTCCTCTTTCAGCACGAAACCGAACAATCCGCTGGCGCCGGTGAAATCGCGCTTCCAGATCGCATGGCCGGGGTCCTGTGGCAGGGCCGGGTGCATGACCCGGGCGACTTCCGGGCGCGATTGCAGCCATTCGGCGACCTTGACGCCGTTCACGAAATGCCGGTCCATGCGCACACCGATGGTGCGTAGGCCGCGCAGCGCCAGATAGATGTCGTCCGGTCCGCAGCTCATGCCATAGCTGCTGCTCGAAGCCTTGACCGTTTCGTACGTCGCCTCGTTGCAAGCGATCGTGCCCATCATCACGTCGGAGTGGCCGACGATGTATTTCGTCGCCGCTTGGACGGAGACGTCGACCCCATCGGCCAACGGTTTGCGGAAATAGCCGCCGCTCCAGGTGTTGTCGGTCAGCACGACGGCGTCGCGCGCATGTGCCGCTTGGACGATGGCGGGCAGGTCCTGCACGTCGAAAGTCTGCGAGCCCGGGCACTCGGTCCACACCAGGCGGGTATTGTCGCGGATCAGTTCGGCGATGCCGGCACCAACCAAAGGATCGAAAAACTCCGTTTCGACGCCGAGACGCGCCAGTGTCTGGTTGCAGAAGTTACGGGTCGGCGTGTAGGTGCTGTCGGTGATCAATAAATGATCGCCCGCCTCGACGAATGCGCTCAACGCCATGGTGATCGCCGCCAGGCCCGACGGCGCCAGGACGGTGCCGTGCGCCTGTTCCAGCGCGCTCATGGCGTCTTCCAGGGCGAAGGTTGTCGGCGTGCCGCTGCGGCCGTAGCGGACATATGCGTTCGATCGGTTGATGCGCTGTTCCAGCGTCTCCGACAACACCGTCGAAGCATGATAAACGGGCGGGTTGACGATGCCGTGGTTCTCGAAGGGCCGGTTACCGGCATGGGTGACGACTGTATTGTCTTTCATGGACCTGCCATTTAT
>CAYLTU010000125.1:0-14571 GCA_964386465.1 uncultured Rhodospirillaceae bacterium | reverse complement strand
GCCGGTTACCGGCATGGGTGACGACTGTATTGTCTTTCATGGACCTGCCATTTATCTAGTACCCTCTATCGGGATTAGGTGTCACGTCTGACGCACTTCCGGGTTCCTCGGTTAGGAGCGGGCGCCGCTGCGATGTACATCCATCGCAAGGCGACCGCGACGCGGTCCGAGGGGCGTGGAAGTGCGCCCTGCGGGTCGCTTTTTGCGTTCTCTGGCGGGCGTCGGCGCCGCTTAACGATGTCCCCGCATCGCCTACGCGCCACCTCCTACCCAGAGAATGCAAAAAACGCTCATACGTAACACCTAATCCCGATAGAGGGTACTGTCGTTGCGAAAATCTTAGTGGCCGCGGCTGTGAAGTTTCTTGGCGAAGCCGCAGTGATTACACAAGCGCATTCGTGGGAGCAAGCGTGAGCGAACCCTTCACAGAGAGCGTCGATTGCGTGGTGATCGGCGCCGGGGTGGTCGGATTGGCGGTGGCGCGCGCGCTGGCGCGGGCCGGCCGCGAGGTCATTATCCTCGAAGCCGCCGACATGATCGGCACCGAAACAAGCTCGCGCAATAGCGAGGTCATACACGCCGGCATCTACTACCCGGTCGGCAGCCTGAAGGCCAAATTCTGCATCGACGGCAAGAACGCACTGTACCGCTACTGTGAGGATCATGGCGTGCCGCACCGCCGCTGCGGCAAGATCATCGTCGCCACCGACGAGAGCCAGGTGCCGGCGATGCACGAAATAAGGGAGCGGGCGGCGAAATGCGGCGTGACCGATCTGGCGTTTCTGTCCGCCGAAGACGCCAAGGCGATGGAACCTGAACTGTTCTGCCATGCCGCGCTATGGTCGCCCTCGACCGGGATCATCGACACGCACACCTTGATGCTGGAGTTGCAGGGCGATGCCGAGACGGACGGCGCGATGACCGCGTTCCTCAGTCCGGTGGTAAATGGCGCCGTCACCGATGGCGGTATCCTGCTGGAGGTTGGCGGCGAGACGCCGATGCGGCTCGACTGCCGTACGGTGATCAATAGTGCGGGTATTCACGCGCCGGCCCTGGCCAGCCGGATCGAGGGCATGCCAACCGACAAGGTCCCGACGACCTACTACACCAAGGGCAACTACTACGCGCTGACCGGCAGGACGCCGTTCAGCCGTTTGGTCTATCCCGCGCCGACGACGCAGTTCCTCGGCGTGCACATCACAATAGATATCGGCGGACAGGCGCGCTTCGGCCCCGACGTGGAGCACATCGACGAAATCGACTACGACGTCGACCCGCGCCGTTCGGACGGATTCTACGATGCCGTACGGCGTTACTGGCCGGGCCTCAAGGACGGTGCGCTGCACCCCTCCTATTCCGGTATCCGCCCGCGCATCACACCGCCGGGCGAACCGCTGTGCGATTTCGTCGTGCAGGGACCGGGGGAGCACGGTGTCCACGAATTGGTCAACCTGTTCGGCATAGAGTCACCCGGCCTGACCAGCGCGATGGCGATAGCGGACCATGTGGTCGAGATGCTGGGAACGCGGAACTAGCATGGGGATTTGTTTGACCATTGGTAACAAAAATCTGGAAAAATAGACATCTGTCGATTAAGATTAGTAGTGAATTAATAAGTTAATTGAATATTTTTGGAGTATTCGCCATGTCAAACGCCCTGGAAAAATTAATTGAATCTTCGAAATCTGTAGAAATGACAAATGAGCAGAAAGAAGAACAAAGAAGAAGTTTTGCGTATGGCAATGCTGGGCTAGAGAATGAGCTTATCACTCGTGAAATGATTAACCAGCAGGCGGAAAAGCTGAAAGCTGGAAATGGATGAAAAACGACCAAATCGGCGGCACAGCAAAGCGGATGCCGCGGATTTAGTTCAAGACCCATTAAAAAAAGCAGAACGCGAATCACTAAACGCACTACGGCAATTCGACAGGGGCATAGAAGTCGTGCGGTCGTATTTGGAGACCGGGAGGCCGTTCACGTTAAGGCTTTCCTTAATATTGGATTTGCATAGGGTCGCGCTCGACGGATTAAGCGCATACGCGGGAAATTTTCGGCCTGCGGGAGTTGCGATAGAAGGCAGCGATCACGAACCTGAAGGCGCGCATCTTGTTCCGAGTCTCGTTGAGGAGATGTGCGACTACGTCAACGAAAATTGGGAAATTAAGTCTGGAGTTCACTTGTCCGCGTACATTATGTGGCGGCTTAACTGGATTCATCCATTCTCCGATGGGAATGGACGGACGTCTCGAATACTTTCATATGTAATATTATGCCTGAAATTAGGTTACGTTCTGCTTGGAACAAAGACTATACCTGATTTTATTACTGAAAATAGAAAGCCGTATTTCGATGCCCTTGAGGGAGCAGACGAAGTCCATCGAAAAGGGAAAATGGACCTGTCCGAAATGGAAAATCTTTTGGAAATTTTACTGGCGGAACAGCTGCTTACTGTTGTCCAGTCTGCAACAGGTAAAGGCGAGCAAGATAACGGTTAAGGGGCCAAGAGGGGTTGATTTGGGCCGATGACGTGGACCCTCTACCTCGCTTTCGTCGCCGCGACCGCGGCGCTGATCCTGCTGCCGGGACCGAACATCATGATGATCGTCTCGAACAGCATCGCCTACGGACCGAAGCGCGGGTTAGCGACGGTGGCGGGGACGAGTTCGGCGATGGCGGTGTTCCTCGGCCTTACGACGCTGGGGATGACGTCGTTGGTAATGGCGGCATCAGCGTGGTTCGAATGGCTGCGCTGGATCGGCGCGGCCTATCTGATCTATCTCGGCGTACAGCAATGGCGCGCGCCGCCGGTCTCGGAAACAGCCACAGGCGCGCCGATGGCGCTCTCTCGCGTCTTTCTGCAGGGATTCATCGTCTCGGCGACGAATCCGAAAGTTCTGCTTTTCTACGCCGCCTTCCTGCCGCAGTTCGTCGATACGGCGGCGCCCGTATTGCCGCAGATGGTGCTGCTCAGCATCACGTTTCTTGTCATCGCGGCGGGACTGGATAGCTGTTTTGCGCTGGCGGCGGGAAGAATTCGTCCGCTTTTCGCCAATCCGCGTATCGGCAGGTTGCAGAACCGCCTGACCGGATCACTCCTGATCGCCGCCGGGCTCTGGCTCGCCGTCACCCGTCGCGCTTGAAGCGACGATTTTTAATTCCGCGAAACTTGGCAGCAGGCGCGGGTTGGGGACGGTCACGGTCTGGCGGTTGAAGACGGTGAAGCCGGCTTTTTGATAGGCCGGCAAGGCCGCAGGATGGTCAAGGTTGCAGGTGTGGATCCACACCCGCTCCGGATCCAGGTCCCAGGCGGCGTCGACCGCCCAGTCGATGATGTATTTGCCAAGGCCCCGGCTGATGAATTCCGGCATCAATCCCAGATAGGCGATTTCGACCGCGGGAGGCATGCGGGCGTCGAGTTCGGCGTATCCGGCCGGCACGCCGCCGCAATAAAGCACGTCGACCGAAACCTTCTCGTCGTGGATGATCTCGGCCAGTGTCTCATCGCTCATCTGCCGCCGTTCGTACCATAGCCATTCCTGGCCGATCGTATTGTAGAGGTATCGGTAGAAGGAGATCGTCGGTCGATGGGCGCGCAGCAGCATGACCGGCTGCGACAGGCTCGGCGCGCGGGCGAGGGGACGCGATGGCCGGGCGAGCATTTCCAGGGACGTCACGGTGACGTCGATGAATTCGTCATTCATGCCGCGGTTCCGCCGGTTGTTTCAGCCAGCGCGACATGACGATCACGGGCTCCGTCTTGTAATCGAGTGCTTCGTAGAATTTTACAACCTTGGCATTCGTTTCGCGGATCATCAGCTCCAGTTTGGGTACGCCCAGCGTGCGGAGGTGGCCTTCCGCTGTCGCCATCAAGGCGCGGCCCAGATCCTCGCCTTGGCGGTCGGGTGAAACGGCGAGGTAATAAACCCAGCCGCGATGGCCGTCATGGCCGCACATGACGCTGGCGATGATCGCGCCGTCCTGCTCGCCGATGAAAATCTCGGCCTGCGGCGCCGCGCGCGCGAAGGCGATGTCGCTAAAGGGATCGTTCCAAGGCCGCACCAGTTCGCAACGGCGCCAGAGGTCGGCGACTGCCGTCTCGTCGCCATCGCGGATGGGGCGTATATGCATGGAATTGAGCTACGCTTCGATCGGTGTGTCGTCGCGCGCCCCCCATTCCGACCAGGAACCGTCATAGACCGGCACCAAATCGTTGCCGATCAGATAGAGCCCGAGCGAGATCACACAGGCGGCGACACCGGAGCCGCAGCTGGTGATCATTGGCTGGTCCGGATCGGCGACACCGGCATCGCTCAGCGCGGCGCGGATACCGTCGGCCGGCAGGAAGGTCTTGGTCGTCCGGTCGATCAGCCTGTTTGTCGGCAGGTTGACAGACCGCGGCATCCGGCCCAGCCGCAATCCGGGTCGCGGTTCCGGGTCGGCGCCTTGAAAGCGCCCCGGTGGACGGGCGTCGACAACCAATGCTTCGCCTGTTTCCTGATTTGCGAGCATCTGGCCGACATCGCGTACCAGTGCCGGCTGTGCTCGTGCGCTGAAGTCACCGCGATCGCGGTCGATGATGTCGTCCGACACGGGCCGGTTCTCGGCGATCCATTTCGGCAGTCCGCCATTCAGCACCGCGACCTTGTCGTGTCCGAAGGCGCGGAAGGTCCACCACGCCCGAGGGGCGGTCTGAATGCCGTGCACGTCGTAGATGACGACTTGGTCGCCGCTGCTGATGCCGAGCGTGCTCATCTGCGCGGCGAACTGCTCTTCGCTTGGCAGCATATGCGGCAGGGAAATATCGCGATCGCGCACGTCCTCGATATCAAACAGCATCGCACTTGGAATATGCCTGTCTTCGAATTCGGTTTCCGCGTCGCGTCCGGTCCCGGGAAGATGATAGCTCGCATCGAGCACTTTGACCTTGGGATCGGAGAGATGCGCGGCGAGCCAGTCGGTTTCGGCCAGCGCGTCGGGGTTTACATAGCTCACTGTGGTCCTCCTGTGACCGGGATGTCCGGCCTTACTCGTCGAATACGATATTTACGCGGCGATTCCGTTTGCCCTTGTTCTCGATCTTCGAGACGCGGACGCGGCCGACCTCGCCGGTCTGGGCGAGATGCGTGCCGCCGCAGGGCTGCAGATCGATTTCCGGTATGTCGAGCAGCCGAATCTTCCCACTGCCGCGCGGCGGGCTGACCGACATGGTTCGCACCAGTTCCGGGTTGGAATCCAGCTCCTCGTCGGTGATCCACCGTGCGCCGACCGGATGATTTTCCGTGGCCAGCCTGTTGATGCCTTCGGTGATCGTTTCCTTGTCGAGGGTCGCGTCGCCGATATCGAAGTCGAGGCTACTTTTCTCCGCGCCGATCTTGCCGCCGGTCACGCCATGCGGCACCACGGCGCACATGAGATGCAGCCCGGTATGCATGCGCATAAGTCTGTAGCGGCGGTCCCAATCGATCCGCAAGGTTACTCTGTCACCCGGCGCGGGGAGGGTGGATCCTTCGGCCGGCACGTGAACGACGTTCTCGTCGCCGCCGCCCTTCACCGTCGTCACGATGGCGATCTCGCTGCCGTCGCTGCCGATCAGGACGCCGCTGTCGCCCGGTTGGCCACCGCCGGTCGGATAGAAGATCGAACGGTCGAGGACGATGCCACCTTTGTCGTTGATGCGGTCGACGGTCGCCTCGCACTCCTTGAGATAGGAGTCGGCGCGGAAAAGCTCTTCGGTGATCATGCGCTTTCCATCCATTCGGGAACCGGCAGATCCTTCTCGCGCAGGAACGCCGGGTTGAACAGTTTCGACATGTAGCGGGTACCCGAATCCGCAAGTATCGTGACGATCGTCTTGCCCGAGCCCAGCTCCTTGGCCATGCGGATCGCGCCGGCGACATTGATGCCGCTGGACCCGCCGAGGCACAGCCCTTCCTCCTTCAGCAGGTCGAAGCATATTTGGACGGCGTCGGCATCGGGGATCTGATAGGCGTCGTCGATTGGCGCGCCCTCGATATTTCCTGTCACGCGGCCTTGCCCGATACCCTCGGTGATCGAACTGCCTTCCGATTTCAATTCGCCGTGCTTGATGTAATTGTACATGGCCGCGCCCATCGGGTCCGCGGCCGCGGTGACGATGTCCTGATTCTCTTCCTTCAGGAATGTGCCGGTGCCGGTCAGTGTGCCGCCGGTGCCGATCGCGCAGGTAAATCCGTCGATCGTGCCTTCGGTCTGTTCCCAGATTTCGGGGCCCGTCGATTTGTAGTGGCCGTTGCGGTTCGCCGTATTGTCCCACTGGTTCGCCCACAGCGCTCCGTTCGGCTCGGTCTTGGCCTTTTCGGCCGCGACACGCTCGGACACGCGCACGTAATTGTCCGGGTTCTTGTAGGGTAGGGCCGGAACCTCCATCAACTCCGCGCCGCATAGCCGCAGCATGTCCTTCTTTTCCTGCGACTGGGTCTCCGGGATGACGATCAAGGTGCGGTAACCGCGCGCGTTGCCGACCAGGGCGAGGCCGATGCCGGTGTTACCGGCGGTTCCTTCTACGATCAGGCCGCCAGGGCTCAGCACGCCGCGCTCTTCCGCATCCAGGATGATGTACAGGGCGGCCCGGTCCTTGACCGATCCGCCCGGATTGAGGAATTCGGCCTTGCCCAAGATCGTGCAGCCGGTTTCTTCCGAGGCCTTGCGCAGTTTGATCAGCGGTGTGTTTCCCACCGAACCGGTAAATCCGTCACGAACGTTCATATTCTGCTCTTTTGGTCCTTGAAAAATTCCCCTAGGCGAACGGCCATAGCGCTTTTCAAGCACTCCGCTGCACGAGGGTCAAGTCCAGCGCTCCCGCAATTTTTCACGGTGGCGCGACAGCCATTGCAAACCAACTATGCTGATCGCATTGTCGAACGCGTCGGCATCGATCATGCGGAGAGATTCGTCGAAAGAAACCGCGAAGGCTCGGATATCCTCGCCTTCTTCCGCAACGCCATGAAACCCGCCGACGCCGGCGGCGGATACCTCGCCGCAATACAGCGTGACATGCTGGGACGAGCCGCCCGGACTGGAATAGAAAGAGAGCGCCTTTTCCAGCCTGCCGATCGTACAACCGGTTTCCTCGAGCGTCTCCCGGCGCGCCATTTCCGCCGCGTTTTCACCCGGTTCGATCATGCCGGCGGCGATCGATACGCTCCAGGGCTGCGGATCGCCGGCGGCGAATATACCGTTGCGGAACTGCTCGATCAGGACGACGGAGTCGCGGACGGGATCGTAGGGGATGACCGCCGCGACCTTGCCGTGCATTACGACCTCGCGGTTGAGGGTCGCGGTCCAGCCGCCGGCGAACAGGCGATGCCGTAGATGGAGGCGAACCATGCGAAAGAACCCCTCGTGCAGCGGTTCCTCCCGCACCAACTCCGCGTCATTGCGGTCCATCGCTCAGGACCAGCGTTTTCGCAGATCGTCGCGGTTCAGCGCCAGCCATTGGATACCGATCACACCGATCGAGTTGTTGATCGCGCCGGACTGGATCATCGCCATCGCATCGTCGACCGACGTGGCGAAGACGCGGATATCCTCTCCTTCCTCGATAACGCCGTGAATGCCGCCGGCGCCTTCGGACGAGACCTCACCACAAAAGACGGTGACGTGTTCGGAACAACCGCCGGGACTGGGATAGAACTCCATCACTTTTTCCAGGCGGCCGACGGAACATCCCGATTCCTCCAAGGTTTCGCGCCGCGCCATGGCCTCGGCGGTTTCGCCGTCCTCGATGATCCCGGCGACGATTTCGATACTCCAGGGACGCGGATCGTCGGCGGCGAACATGCCGCCGCGGAACTGTTCCAGCAGAACCACTTCGTCGCGGACCGGGTCGTAGGGGATGACCCCGGCGACGGGATCGCGCAGCATGATTTCGCGGCTGAGCTTGGGGCTCCAGCCACCCTCGAACAGCCGGTGGCGCAGATGGTAATGATCCATCCGGAAGAAGCCGTCATGCAGAATATCGCTGGAATCGAGCTCTACGTCGTCTCGTGTCATCGTCGTGTCCGCCACATTTGGCTCCACTTGCTGGGAAAGCCGGTTCGCGCGAGAAGTACGGGACCGGGCCATGGGTTCGATAGCAACCATTTTATATGTTTTGTTTTACGACGGAAAAACAATCCAGATACCGCAAACACGAAAATACGGCGACGATGATCGTTTTGACCGCTTGCGGATGATCTGGAACATGGTGCAACGCATAGAGGGAGCTGGGACTTCATGCGGATGCAGGTCGACAAGAAGCCGTTCGATGACATCCGCGTACGAAGGGCGATCCTGCTCGCGTCGGACAATGAGTAGAACTTCGAGACCGCGCATCGCGGCCTCGGCACGGTGGGCGAGAACCATCATGTCTGCGATTGTCAGCCGGACTATGCGCCACTGCCGAAGGTCAAGCGTGATGTCGTGGCGGCGAAGAAGCTGCTGGCGGATGCCGGTTAGGCCGACGGGCTGGAAATCACCTGCAATGTCGGCAATACGCAGGGGACCTGGGAACAGGATTCGGTCGTCGTCCTCAAGCAAAACCTTGCCGAGGCCGGAATTACGGTAAAGGTGAACGTCATGCCCGCGGCCCAGTACTGGGAAGTGTGGGACAAGGCGCCGTTCAGCCTGACGTCGTGGACCCACCGCCCGCTCGGCACCATGCTGCTGGGTCTCGCTTATCGCGCCGGCGTGCCGTGGAACGAGGCGCACTACAACAGCAAAGCGTTTGACGATCTTCTGACGGAAGCGGAGTCCACGATCGATATCGAACAGTGACGCCGGATCATGGCGAAAGTCGAAAAGCGTCTTCAGGACGATGCGATCATGGTGCAACCCTTCTTCCGCTCCGTGATGCTCGCGGCCAGCGACAAGGTCAAGGGCATCGAGATGCACCCGACCAACTATCACCAATGGAACAAGGTCTGGATCGGCGGGTAGTCGAACTGAATATTGCTACTTTCTGTGTGTCAGCGTGTCGGTTAAAAAGGCTAGTTTATACCATTGACATATACTAAGGAACGGGAGATAATTCGGTATATACCTAAGGGATGTACCGCGTGAGGAATCAATGGCCCAATCCACCGTTTTTATGAACAACAAAAGTCAGGCAATACGGCTTCCCAAACCTGTCGCATTGCCTGAATCCGTGAAACGTGTGGAAATTGTGAAGGTTGGCGCAGCGCGGCTAATTGCGCCGGTCGATATCGCCTGGGATTCTTTCTTTGACGGACCCGGGGTATCAGATGATTTCGCGAGTGACCGTCGGCAACCTCAGGCACAGAAAAGGGATGCACTCTAGTGCTGCGTTATATGCTCGATACGGACATCTGCATTTACGCGATCAAAAACAAACCGCCTGAGCTACGAGAAAAATTCAATCGTCAAGCTCCGCATTTATGCATCTCGGCGGTAACTCATGCCGAGTTGATTTTTGGCGCGGAAAAATCTGCGCAAGTCGAACGAAATTTGTCCGTAGTGGAGAACTTCGCTGCCCGTATGCCCGTACTGGCATTCGATGAAAAGGCAGCGGCCCACTTTGGCGAAATACGCGCCGTGCTAGAGCGGAGAGGAACCCCGATTGGCGCTTACGATCTTCTGATTGCCGGCCATGCGAGAAGCGAAGGCGTCGTCATCGTTACAAACAATACAAAGGAGTTTGGGCGCGTTGACGGACTAAGGATCGAGAACTGGGCGAATCGTTGACTTGCTAAAGGCATTGGTCGTCTTAGTGAAATCATGGTGATATTTTTCACCAAGCGCCTCGCCGCCGGGTATCATGCGCCTCGTCCGAGGCCTGACGCTCGCCGGTGGGCACCGCATCGCGTGCCATCTTCCGTTGGATGTGCTGGAAGCGGTCGATCCGGTCATCGCGGTGAAGGCGGCCGCGCATTGACCCGGGGAACGGTGACGTCCTGTCTCCTGGCCGTTTGCCGATGACGGACAGTCTGAAAGGTATCCTTTGCCTGCTCACGGCGGGCGCGATCCTCGCTTTCACGGACGGGCTGTCGAAGCATCTTACGGGGTCCTATCCGCCGGGGCAGATCCTTTTCTTCCGCTCCGTCTTCGTTTTCATTCCGATCGCGGCGATGGTCTGGCGCAAGGGCGGCGTCGGAACCGTGCGTTTCGTGAACTGGAAGGCGCAGATCACGCGCGGCGCGATCTCTGCTGTCAATTCCTACTTGTTCATTGTGGCGGTCAAGCACATGCCGCTCGCGGATATAACCGCGATCATGTTCGCATCGCCGATTATCCTGACGGCGCTGGCGCCCTATTTCCTGGGCGAGCAGGTTGGTTGGCGCCGCTGGACGGCCGTTGCGGCGGGGTTCTGCGGCACCTTGGTGATGATCCGCCCGAGCGGCGATGCGATGCTGTGGCCGTCGCTGCTGGCGCTCGGCGTGACTTTTCTGGTCTGCTTCCGCGATATCGCGACCCGGCAGCTCTCCAGAACCGACGACGTGAATTCGATCATGATCTGTACGACCGCCTGCGTGATGCTGGGCGGCCTGTCGAGCGCGCTGTTCGGCTGGCGGATGCCCGATTTGCAGGGGTTTGGCCTTTTCCTGCTTACCGGGATACTGCAGGGGACAGGCCAGTATTTTCTGGTCGCGGCCTTCCTGTTCGGCGAGGCCGTCGTGGTGGCGCCGTTCCGCTATTTCAGTTTGGTCTGGGCGACGATTTATGGATATTTGATGTTCGGCGATATTCCGGGACTGAATACTTTGGGCGGCGCGGCAATCGTCGTCGGCAGCGGACTATTCATCTTCTATCGGGAAGCCCGATTACGGCGTTAACCAATCACTAATATTAACCATATATTTTGTTGACACTTCACATACTATTGTGCCGCTGTGATTCGTTATTTGACCAAGGGCGTTTAGGATTGGCGTATGAAGAAAGTTATCTTGGCCGTCCTGCTTCTGTTCTGGATTTTTCCGGCGCGAGCCGACATTTCCGGCAAGCCGACGGTGATCGCGGGCGATATCATGATCGTTAACGGCGTTCGGCTGCATCTGCACGGCATAGACGCCCCGGAACCCAACCAGGTCTGCGTCGCGAAAGGCAAGAACTACCGCTGTGGAACGGTCGCCATGACGGCCCTCATGGATCTGGTCGCAGGCACGGCGGTGACCTGTCGCCTGCGCGAAAACAAGGCCTCTACCTTCACATACGCCTATTGCGAGGCGGGCGGTTTCGATCTGTCCTCGAATATGGTCCATACCGGCTGGGCGCTCGCGGACCGCAGTTCGACGGACAAATACGTCCCGGTCGAGGAGCGGGCGAAAAAGGCGAAGCGCGGCCTGTGGCGTGGAAAATTCGTGCCGCCTTGGGAATGGCGCGGCCGGTAGGCGCTTTCGGTTCACCAAAGTAATATTGAACCGCTTCATTGCGAGTGCGCGGTCTTGCGACCGGTCGCATAGTGCCGTATCGAAGTATCGTGCCGATGCGGCGCGTTGTCTCGAAGGGAAAGCAGAATGTTTTTGCAGGTTCCGAATATCCTGACCGACGAGGAACTGGCGAAGCTTGACGGCGTGATCGCCGCGGGCGCGTATGCCGACGGCAAGACGACCGCGGACGAACCGGCCAAACCGGTCAAGAACAACCTGCAGATGGAACGGAGCGAGGCGGGCGACGAGGCCGCCCAGCTCGTGGTCCAGGCAATCGCCCGCAGCGTGTTGGTGCAGCGCGCCTGTATGCCGTCGCGTGTCGTGCGGCCGCTGTTCAGCCGCTACGAGACCGGCATGCAATATGGCTGGCATACGGACAACCCTTTGATGATCGAGGGCCGGCCGCTGCGCACCGATATCGCCTGCACGGTCTTCCTCAGCGAACCCGACAGCTACGAAGGCGGCGATCTGCTGGTCAACACGGTCGGCGGACAGGCGCGCTTCCGTCTGCCGCGCGGCCACGCGATCGTCTACCCGGCGACCACCATTCACAGCGTCGCCGAAGTCACCAAGGGAACCCGCGACGTCGCGGTCACCTGGATTCAGAGTATCGTCGAGTCCGCCGCGCAGCGCGAATTGCTGCACGAGCTGGACACGGCATCGCGGCTCGTGCGGGACAAGGCGCCGGAATCCGATGAAGCGCGCCTGCTGATGAAGGTTCATGCTAACCTGATGCGCATGTGGTGCGACATCTGACGGAATCGATGGAAGGAACGGGACATGGATGATACGGCGCCGGCCAGCGCGATCGGCAGCGAAGACGCCTTGCGCGAACTTTACGGGACACCCGGCGAAGTGGCGACGAAGAAGGTGCTGTCGCGCCTCGACAAGCACTGCAAACGGTTCATCGAGCTCTCGCCGTTCCTCTGCATCGCCTCCGCGGGCGCCGACGGCGCGGCCGATGTTTCGCCGCGCGGCGACGCGCCGGGCTTCGTCGGGGTGCCGGACGACAACACCGTCGTGATCCCCGACCGGCGCGGCAACAACCGGCTCGATACCCTTTCGAATATCGTGGAAAATCCGAACCTTGGCCTGATTTTCCTCATCCCCGGCTTCAACGACATCCTGCGCATCAACGGGCGCGGCAAGGTGGTCGACGATCCCGCGCTATTGGCCGGCTACGCGGTGAAGGGCAAGGTGCCGGCGACGGCGATCGTCATCACGGTGGACGAGGCCTATCTGCACTGCCCGAAGGCGGTGATGCGCGCCGACCTGTGGTCCGACGAGGCCAAGACTCCGCGCGATGCGATGCCGACGGCGGGCCAGATCTACAAGGACCAGATCGCCGGCTTGGCGGAAAGCGGAGAGGAACTGGAAGCGGGTTTTGCCGCGAAACGGGTGAAGACACTTTATTAGGCGGGAAGAGGCGAGGGTGAGCGAGGCACTCTCAAGGTCTGGAAGAAGCGCAGTGGGCGGCGCGGCCGCTCGAATTCGATTCCTACGTCCGCCCGATCGACAGGCTGGACCCGTCCTACAGGCAATAGGATTGCAAGCCTGTTTACCGCGCTGTCGTGATGCTCAAGAAAATTCCTCAACCCCAACCCGTCACCCTCGGACTTCGATCCGAGGGTCCAACTATCAGTCCGCGCGACGTTTTGGATTTGAATTATCGGGTCGAGCCCGATAATGACGGGGAGAGAGGCCCTGGCGGCATCGCCCGCCTTCTGCTAAGCAGCCCGGCAACCTAACGCTCAGGAGTTCCCGAATGGATTCGCCGGCATGGCACCTTCGTATGCGCGACTACGTACAGGAGGCGGGCGGCCTCTCCGCCGCGACCGACGGTTTCTATTTCCTTCGCCATGGCGAGACCGAGCACAACAAGCAGCGCATCATCCAGACCCAGCGCGGCGTCACCTTGAACGACACCGGCCGCGGCCAGGCGCGCGCGGCGGCGGAGATCCTGGTCCGGCACGATTTCATCGAGATTCACGCCAGCGACCTGGAGCGCACCTGGGAGACGGCGGAGATCGTCAATGCGAAATGCGCCAGGCCGCTGCACAAGCAATCCAATTTGTGGGAGCGCGACTGGGGCGACTGGGCCGGCCAGTCCAACATCGACCTCGACTGGGGCGGCGACCCGAATAACGGCGAAACCCTGCAGCAGTTCACCCTGCGCACCCTGGACGGCTTCCGCGAAGTGCTGAGCCACGGCAAGGACATCCTGATCGTGGCGCATGGCGGCAATTACGCGGTGCTGCTGGCGGCGTTCGGCCTGCCGCTCAGCGGCCCGAGGGTGGTGAAGAACGCGGAGCCGATCCGGCTGACGCGGGACGGCAGCGGCCCGGAGGGGTGGGCGACGACGCATATTTAGGAGGCCGCAAACCGCCAGACCCGCGCGTTGCGGAGATAGCTGTCCTCCATGATGCCGGTTGTCTCGGCGTGATAGGACGCGATGGTTTCCAGCCCCAGATCGCGCAGGATGAAGCGGCCGGGGTCGCCGATCAGCACGGTGCGGCCGGCGGCGGCCAGGCCGCGCAGCCAGGGCAGCACGCGGTCGGCGATCTCCTTGTCGTAGCAGACGTCGCCGATCAGCAGCGGGTCCCAGCCGCCGTCGCGGCCGATTAGGTCTTCAGTCGCGATTTCGAAGTCAACCTCGTTGAGCGCGCGGTTCAGCGCCATCGCTTCGGCCGCCACCGGATCGATATCCGATGCCGTCACGGCGGCGGCACCGGCCTTGGCGGCGGCGATCGCCAGCAGCCCGCTGCCCGCGCCGAAATCCAGGATTTGCTTGCCCGCGACGATGTCCGGGTTGTCCAGCACATAGCGCGCCAACGCCTGCCCGCCGGCCCAGGCGAAGGCCCAATAGGGGGTGCCGATACCAAGTTCGTGCAATTCGTTCTCGCCGGCGCGGTACAGCGGCAGGTCTTCGTCGGCGAGGTGCAGCTGGATTTCGGGCACCAGGCGCGGGGCGATCACGGCGGTGTTCGCTTCGATCAGTGTCCGAAGGGATTGGACGTCGCCCGTGATATCAGGTGAGCTCATATTCCATCCAGAAAACTGTGCGTACAACTGCCATCCGGACCGTTTCCCCCCCCCATCCTAACCTTCCCCCACAAGGGTCCGAACCGGCGACATAGGTAACAGAGTAGACCGGAGACATGGGTAACAG
>CAYLTU010000124.1:0-16179 GCA_964386465.1 uncultured Rhodospirillaceae bacterium | reverse complement strand
TGTCTGTAAAATACCAATCCAAACAGGAAGTTGGAAATACTTCACGATCGACTAATTCCAGGGCCATGGCCCGCGCGTCGTCGTCGCCACTCATGACGGTGTCACGTCGCGGGCGAAGCGCAGAACGCGCATGCCTTTGCGCGCGTGCGGGTTGGGCATGACGAGGATGCAGTCGTCGTGGGGGGTCTTGATCTCCTTGTTGCCGTCCATTGCGACGACCGTGCCCGCTCCGGCGAACTTCTCCAATCCTGAGTAGTTCTCGACGAAGTGGAATTCGTCGGTTTCCGTCGCTACACCGGCGGTTACTTGCAAGACGCGTTGCGGGGCGGGGGGGGCATCGGTGACGTGGGCGGCGAAGAAATCCGGGTCGACGAATTCCATCGCACGCAGGAAATACAAAGCGGTGTCGAGCGCGATGGTTGCCGTCGGCTTCGCCCAGTGTTGGCCGCATTCGACGAGCAGTGCGGTCTTCGCATTGCCGGTATCATTGAACGGTTTGTACTCGATCAGGCGCTTGCCGCGCACATGACCGGAACCGCAGACGATGTGGCCGGGGTAGCCGATCCGCCGCGCGATCGCGACTTCTTTGTCCAGCCCGTTGCACAGCATCAGCGCCGGCGACAGGGTGCCCATGGAGTGGATGTCGAGCAGATGGTCGACCGTATCGTAGACCGGCCGCAGCTCGCGGGCGCGGCGCAGTTCGTTGTTGTCCTCGTCTCCGTCGAGCCGCTCCTCGACCCAGACCCGGTTGATGTCCTCATCGACCAGGCGGGAATGGCGCGGAAACTTCGGATCGAAGCGGCTGTACGCCATATGGTTGACGAAGGCGAGGCTCAGTGTACCCCGGGTCGGCTCGACCCCATTGCGGAACAGATGGTCGAGCGCGATGGCGCCGCAGACCTCGTTGCCGTGGGTGACCGCGTTGATCATGACGTGCGGTCCGGGCTTGCCGCTGTCCATTGTGGTGACGTAATCGACGCCCGTATTGCCCGCCTTGTAGGCGGAAATATCGGGCGCCGTCAGTTCGACGGGATGGTCTGGCGCGGGCAAGGTCACAACTCCTGTGTTTCACGATAGTAAAACTTCGACACGTACGGCATTGGTTGATTTTGACAGCCCGGCGCCTTTCGCGAAAGATGTGTATGGCGCGGAATCTTTGTTTAGGCGGTCTGCTCTACTTCCAGGCCGAGCTCTTCGATCATGGCGTCGCGCATGCGAAATTTCTGCGCCTTGCCTGTCACGGTCATGGGGAGTTCGCTTTGAAACCGCACGTGGCGCGGAATCTTGTAGTGGGCGATCTGGCCGCGGCAGAACTGCTTGATCTCCTCTTCCGTCGCGGCGGCGTCCGCCTTGAGGACGATCCAAGCGCAGATCTCCTCGCCATATTTGATGTCGGGAATGCCGAACACCTGGACCTGCTGCACGGCGGGGTGGCGGTAGAGATACTCCTCGATCTCGCGCGGATAGACGTTCTCGCCGCCGCGGATCAGCATGTCCTTCACCCTGCCGGTGATATTGCAGTAGCCTTCCTCGTCGAATGTCGCCAGATCGCCGGTGTGCATCCAGCCTTCGGTATCGATCGACTCCGCGGTGCGCTCCGCATCGCCCCAGTAGCCTTTCATCACCGAATAGCCTCGTGTGCACAGCTCGCCCTGCTCACCCGGCGCGACCGTTTCGCCGACTTCGTCGATCACCTTGCATTCGACATGGGGTTGGATGCGGCCCACCGTGGAGACGCGCTTCTCCAGCGGGTCGTCCGCGGCGGTCTGAAAGGAAACCGGACTGGTTTCCGTCATGCCGTAGGCGATGGTGATTTCGTCCAGATGCATGTCGGCGACGCAACGCTTCATCACCTCGATCGGGCAGGGTGCGCCGGCCATCACGCCGGTGCGCAGGGATGTCAGGTCGTAAGAAGCGAGTTCCGGGTGTTCGAGCATGCCGACGAACATGGTGGGGACGCCGTAGATGGCGGTGCATTTCTCCGCCGACAGCGCCTTCAAGGTCGATTCCGGGTCGAACCCTTCCGCCGCGAACACCATCGTCGCGCCGGTGGTCGCGCAGCCCAGCGTGCCCATGACCATGCCGAAACAGTGGTAGAGCGGCACGGGGATGCACAGCCGGTCATTCTCGGTAAAGCGCTGGGCGCCGACAACGAAGCGGCCGTTGTTGACGATGTTGGTGTGGGTCAGGGTCGCGCCCTTCGGCGCGCCGGTGGTGCCCGAGGTAAACTGCAGGTTGACCGCGTCGTCGGGGTCGAGGGCGGCGGAGATGGAGTCGAGATCGATTTCGGTCTCCCGGCCGCGGGCGACAACTTCGTCGAATCCGAGCATACCCGGAACGGTGTCGTTGCCCATCTGGATTACGGTCTTGAGCTGCGGCAGTTTCGCGGCGGCAAGCGCGCCGGGCGCGCACGCCGCCAATTCCGGCGCCAGCGTTTGCAGCATGCCGACATAGTCGCTGGTCTTGAAGCTGGTGGCCGTCACCAGGGCGGCGCAGCCGACCTTGTTGAGGACATACTCGACCTCGGCCAGGCGGTAGGCGGGGTTGATGGTCACCAGGACCAGACCAAGCCTGGCCGTTGCGAACTGCGTCAGCAGCCACTCGTAGCGGTTCGGCGACCAGATACCGACCCGGTCTCCGGTGCGCAGGCCGAGGTCATGAAACCCCGCCGCCAGCGCGTCGATCTCGCGGTCCAGTTCGGCCCAGCTCCATCGCACGCCCTGCTCGACGAAAATCGCCGCTTCCCGCTCACCGTATTTGGCAACGGTTGCCTTGAGCACGTCCGGGATGGTGCGGCGCCAGAGTTCGGGCGCCGACGATCCGGTTACGTGGGCGCGTCCGCCTTGGGGATTCAGGTCGTGATCCGCCATGTTTCATTTCTCCGTTACCGAGCCCCAAGATACGCCGCTTCGATCCAACTTTGAACAACGCAAATGAACGCGATCGCCAAGGGAGGAGCGGCTCTCTCGACCTGTGCGGCGATCGCCATCGTGGCCGCTTCTTTTGGTCCCGTCCGGGTCAGCACGCGTGGCCCGAGGAACAATCCCGGCAGCGCCTGAGCAGTTTGCCGCTACGATGGCGTCCTTGCCGGAATGCGGTCACGCGATTTCGTCCAGGAAATCGTCCTTATAGAGCTTATCGAAGTGGCGAAGCAGTTTCAGGAACAGGGTGCGCTTGTCGTCGTAGGCGGCTACGGGCTGCCGCGATGCAGCCCGGTGGCTTCGACCAGATCGTTCATCGACGTGGCTTCCTGGCCGCGCGCCCAGAACGCGCGCATCGCCCGCTCCGGCAACCCCGTCTCGTCGTAACCCTTCGCCCGCGGCAATGTCTTCTCCTTAACGAGCCCGCATCACGCACGTCCAGTTCGGTTGTTTAACGGGTGCGAGCCGGGCCAAACACGCTCGATCCATTTTCGATTACATGGTCTTGCCAAGCCTTCGGACGATTCTTCATCGTTCACGGCGCCGGCCGGAGGGGAATCGTAACTCTTACCGAAGAGCGGACTTCCGACCGCGGTACCAGTGCGACCGACCCGCAATGGGCTTCGGCGATTTGCCGCGCGAGCGGGAGGCCGAGGCCGTAGCCTTTTTCGTTTTGCCGTCCCGCGGCGCGGTAGAAGGGTTGGAAAACCTTTTCCCGATCCCCGTCGGCGATGCCCTCGCCGGCGTCGCTGACGGTCAGGATCGCCGTGTCCGCCGCGCTCGAAATTTCGACCTTGACCGGCGGCGCACCGTGACCGTGCGCGTTTTCCAGGAGGTTCCGGACGAGCCGGCGCAGCAATCGCGGGTCGCCTTGAATGTCGGGCGCGGTACCGGACAGCGCGCAATCCGTATAGCGGGCGCATTCCTCGGCCACCAAGGCGACGAAATCGACGGTTTGCGACAGGTCCGCGTGCGATCCGGCATCCAACCGGCTCATCAGTAGGATCTCGTCGATCAGCAAGTCCAACTCGGCGATGTCCTGTTGCAACGCTGCCCGGCGGTCCGGGTCGCCGGTGTCATTCAGCAATTCGACGCCCATCCGGATCCGCGACAGCGGTGTGCGCAACTCGTGCGACGCGTTGGCCAGCAACAGGCGATGGGCATCGATCAGCGATTCGATTTTTCCCGCGGCGTCGTTGAAGCTTGCTGCCAGGCCGGCCACTTCGTCGCGCCCTTGAACCTCGACCCGCGCGGAAAGATCGCCCGAACCGATGCGTTCGACGCCTTCCTGCAGCCGTTCCAGGCGGCGGGTCAGCCGCCGCACGAACGGGTAGGCGCTTAGCGCGACGCCCAGGGCGACGACACCGATAAAAAGCGCGATGCCGACCAAGGGATGGTGTCGTCCGCGTCGACCGAAATCGACTACCAGCCACCGGTCGTCCGGCAGAAGAAGCGCCCAGGCGCGGCCTTTGTGGATGCGCTGCCAGTGATCGTGCTCGTCCGCATGATCGGGCAGCGGCCGTACCGCGCCGCTGGCGGCGATGAGCCTCCGGCCCGGGCTGTACAGGCTGATATCGATATCGAGCTCGCGGCTGAGGCGCTGCACCGCGGCCCGCTGCCGATCCGCTGGAGCGTCCACGGCGGGCAAGGAGAGATAGGCAAGCCGGCCGACGATGTCGAAAACGTCGCGATTTAATCGGTCGCGGCCCACGAAGACCCAAAGCAGGCTGGACAGCAGCACCACAATCGCGAGGCTCGCGATGATGGTGAAATAGATCTGCATATAGAGCCGACGCCAGCGCATCCCGATTTACCTCAGCTCTCGCCGATCGAACCGGCGGGTCGGGGACATCCTAATCCTGCTCGCGCGCAAACACATACCCTGCCCCCCGAACCGTGATGACCCGGCGCGGATGTTTCGGATCGGCTTCGATCTCCGCCCGTATCCTTGAAATATGGACGTCGATGGAGCGGTCGAACGCCTCCAGATCCACCCCCTTCGACTGATCCATCAGATAGCTGCGGCTGAGCACACGGCCCGGCGACTTGGCCATGATTTCGAGAATTTTGAACTGATGTGCGGTCAGGTCGCAGGGTCGCCCGTCGACGCGGGCCTCAAGGGACCGGCCGTCGATTTCCAGCCTGCCGAACCGAAGCGTTTCCGATCGGTCCTCGCCTTTACCGCGGCGCAGGATGGCGCGCAGCCGGGCGAGCAATTCGCGCGGCTCGAACGGCTTGGGCAGATAATCGTCGGCGCCGATTTCGAGCCCGACGATGCGGTCCATGGGGTCGCCCTTGGCCGTCAGCATGAGGATCGGTACCGAATCCGTCGCGCGCAACGTGCGGCAGACCTCGAGTCCGTTGCCGTCCGGTAGCATGATATCGAGAACGATGGCGTCGAAATTGTGTTGTTTGTGCAGCGCCAGGCCATTGGCCGCTGTACCGGAAATCGTCGCCGAAAAACCGGATTCGCCGAGATAGTCCATGACCATCTCGGCGAGCCTGGCATCGTCTTCGATCAGTAGGATTTTCTGGGTCATCGTGCCCAACAATAACGGGAACGGGCGTCAACCGCGATGCCATCTCCGGCGCATGTTATGGAATTGTTGAATGCGTTCTTCAAGCACCTTGCGCTGCTCCAGCGTAAGCAGGTCGGCCACGTTCGCCACCGTGTCGATCAGGTCCTTGCTGACCTTCTCAGCGTCCGCCAGGCGCTCGGCGCGCAGTTTTTCCAGTGCGGCCCGGTCGACCGTCACGGCGGTGAGCAACTCATGGATTTCCTTCCCCGCCGCGCGCGTCCGCGCGTGAACCGGTTTCAGATCCTTCGCCGTTGTCGCAACCAGCGCGACTATTTTTTCCTGCTGCTCCGGCGTCGCGTCGATTTCGATCGCCACATGTTTCACGATACGCTCGATACGGTCTTCGATTTCGGCATCGGAATATTCCGAGAAACCTTTGTGACTGTCGCCATGCCACGAGGATTTATAACCCGAGGCGAGCTGCATATGCTGGTAGGTGTCGCTGCTGGCGAAGGCCTGAACGCCGATAACGCTTCCGACGGTAAGCACGGTTCCGACAATGAGGGCGATTGCCCTTCGGTTGCCCTTCAGAATCCAATCCGTCTTTTTGCTGTCCTGTTCGTCCGACATCGTATCGCTCCTCTTCTGCAGTTTCCGGCCGGAGTTTCCGGCCCCTTCACACTGCAAATTTAGGAGGTCGTTGTTTCGGGCGTTTCTCACCAATGTAAAGAAATGTAAAGCCGGTGCGATGCGGCCAACCTCATCGCCCTCGTCTAGTCCGTATGCGAATACATGGTCTTTCCGGGCCAGGGCATCTCCGCGCGCAGAATTGTGTTCGAACTCGATTCGGTGATGTAGAGGAACCGATTGTCGGGGCCGCCATAGGCGCAGTTGGTCGTCGCCAGCCCTTCGCAGGAGCGCACGCGGTAGAGCGGCTCGCCCAGATCGCTGAACAGCCAGACGGAGCCCATGCCGGCGTGGCAGACGGCGAGGTTGCCTTGCGCGTCGAGCGCCATACCGTCCGGGCCGCCATGGCCGCCGGAAAGCTGCACGAACAGACCAACCTTGAAGGTGCCGCCTGCCTTGGGTAAGGGCATGCGCCAGACCGCGTTGGCGCGGGTCACGGCGATGTAGAGCAGCCCTTCCTGCAGGTCGGGCACCAGGCCGTTCGGGCTCGGAATCGTGTCGATCATGCATTCAAGCGTGCCATCGGTGTGCAGCCGGTAGACGCGGCCGGTCGGGTCGTGCAGGCCGGTCAGCCCCTGGTCGGTGAAATACATCGTGCCGTCCTTGGCGAAGACCAGGTCGTTGCAGCCCTTGAAGCCCTCCATCTTGGCCCGCGTGACATGCGGCGTGACCGCGCCGGTCGCCGGGTCGAGCTTCATGATGCCGTTCGTGTAGTCGGCGATGTAGATCGTGCCGTCCCGGTGGATCTTGAGTCCGTTCGGCTCGCCGTCATAGTCGGCGACCACGTCCCACTCCGCCGTGTCGGCGGCCAGGCGGAAGATCCGCCCGAAGGGGATGTCGACGATGTAGAGGTTGCCGTCGCAGTCGAAGGACGGGCCTTCCAGGAAGCCGTCCAGCTTGGCGCCTTCCAGGCTGGCATCGGCCCATGCCGAGTTCGCGTTCTTGCGCAGCCCGTCGGGCATGCGGGCGAAGACCTCGGTCTGGATGTCCTGCGGCGGGGGGTAGAGACTCATCGGGCGACCTCTTCGTTGAAGGCGTTAGCCGATGGTATCGCGCCACACGCGGTCGAGCCAATCCGGCCCGCCTTTGGCGATGTAAAGGCCGGCGGCGACCGACGCGATCGCGGCGATGCGTTCGCGGTCGGACAGACCGAAGGTGTCGCGGGCCTGGGCTGCGGTGATGATCTGGCCGAGGAACGTACCGTTCCACAGCATCGGCGCGTACATCGCGGAGCCCATGCGGGCGGTCTTCAGGATCTGTTTGAATTCCGCGTGGTCGTCGGTGTTCGGCAGGACCAGCGGCTTGCGGTTTTTCCAGGTCCAGCCGGGATGGCCGGTGTCGAGCGGGAAGTGCAGCCGGTGCTGTTCCGGCGGAAAGCCCCATTCGGCTACCAGCAGGTGGGACGCGTCATCCGGCGCGGTGAGGAAGACGCCGCCGACGAAGAAGTGCCGCTCGCCGTCCTTCAACGATCCGGGCTTCTTGTAGGCATCGGCGTCGCCGGTGATCCGCAACGTGGCCTGCACGCATTCGCGCAGTGCCGATTCCGGGTCGGCGGCGTCGTTGCCCGCCTGGGCCGCGCGCGCCATTTCGGGCCAGGGGTCATCGGTAAGGCTGGCGGGAACGACTTCGGTCATGTGGTCCTCATGCGGGGTTCTGGCTCACCCAGTGGTCGGCGATTTCCTTGCGGGTCGCGACCCAGACACCGGGCCTGGAGGCGACATGATCGAGGAACTTCTCGAAATAGCCGATCCGGCCGGGGCGGCCGATTATGCGCAGATGGATGCCGAGCGACATCATCCGCGGCGACTCCTCGCCCTCGCGGTACAGCCATTCGAAGCTGTCGATGGCGTAATCCAGCCAGTTCGCCGGGGTCAGACTCGGCGCGGTCCACATCTTCATATCGTTGGAGTCGAGCGTGTAGGGCAGGATGACGATCGGCTTTTCGTGCGTCCTGTCCCAGAAGGGCACGTCATCCGAATAGTCGTCCATGTGATAGGTGAAGCCCTCCTCGACCAGCAGGCGTCGCGTGTTGTCGGTCAGCAGGTAGCGGGACAGCCAGCCATAGGGGCGGGCGCCCGTGGTCTTCTCGATCGAGGCGACCGCCTTGCGGATGAAGTCCCGCTCCTGATCTTTGTCCATATTGAACTGATGGATCCAGCGCCAGCCATGGCTGCACACTTCATGCCCGCCATCTGTGATGGCCCGGGCCAGGTCCGGCGCCCGTTCCAGCGCCAGCGCCGCCGCGGTAAAGGTCGCCCGCATGTCGCGGTCGCGCAGCAGTCGCATGATGCGCGGCGCACCGGCCTTGATACCGTATTGGTAATTGCTTTCGTTACCGTGATTGCGGTTCGCTTTGCGCATCGAAATGCCGAGCTCGTCGACCGCCTCCGGCCCGCGGTCGCCGTCGGCAATGGTCATCTCCGAGCCTTCCTCGACATTGACGACCAGGCTCAGCGCCAGTCTTGCGTCGCTGGGCAGGGTCCAGCTTGTCATGCGAGGGGCCTCCGACAAGGAATGATGCCCTCTGTTATAGTGCGGCCTGGGATTTCAGGGAAACGATCGTGACCACTCCCAACTACTTCACCACAGCGGACATGCTGGGGCTGGCCGTGGACTATCCGATCGGGCCGGCCTTCATGGACCGGTTCACGACGATCAGCCGCGACGAATTGCGCGCCTTGCAGGAAACGCGATTCGCATCGCTGCTGGCCTTTGCCTGGCAGATACCGTTCTACCGGCGCCATTGGGGCGCCGAGGGTATCGAACTCGGCGACATCCGCGGTCTGGACGATATCGGCAAACTGCCGGCTTTCGACAAATCCGACATTATGGCGAGCATCGAGGCGCATCCGCCCTTCGGCGACTTCCACGGCATGGAGCTGTACCCGCCGGACGAGCGGCCGCCGGTCGTCGTGCACACAACATCCGGCACCACGGGCAAGCCGCAGGTGCTGCTGTACGGGCCGAAAAGCCGCGAGGTGCAGAACCTTTTAATCGCACGATTCTATCTGCTGCAGGGGCTGCTGTCCGACGACATCGTCCATTCGGTCTACGGCCACGGCATGGTGAATGGCGGCCATTATCTGCGCGAGGCGGTGGTGCACTGGACCAACGCGATCTTCCTGCCTGCCGGAACCGGCGCGGAGACCCGTTCGGTGCAGCAGGTCGCGATGATGAAGGATTTCGGCGCCACCGTTATCGTCGGCTTCGCCGACTACATCAAGCACTTGGCCGACGTGGCGCGCGAGCAGGGGCTGGAACCGGGACGGGATATTCCGGTCCGTATGATCTCCGGCCATATGGGGCGCGAGGCGGTCGATATGCTGTCGCAAAGCTGGGGCGGCGCGGACATCTACGATTGGTACGGGGTGGGCGATACCGGCGCGATCGCGGGGCAGGGGCCGGATCGTCAAGGCCTTTACGTCAATGAGGATGCGCAATTCTTGGAAATCTGCGATATCGAAACGGGTGCGCCGGCCGCGGATGGGCAACCGGGCGACATGGTGAACACCTGCCTGTTCAAGGACGACATCTACCCGATCATCCGCTTCAATACCCACGACGTGTCCGCGTTCCGGACCGATCCGGCGCCTTCGGACCTCAATCTACGGCGGATCGAAGGGTTCCTCGGGCGTAGCGACAACATGATCAAGCTGCGCGGCATCAATCTCTTCCCACAGGCTGTCGGCGGCATGCTGGCGGAGCGGCCGGAGTTCACCGGTGAGTTCATTTGCCGCGCGATCCGGGACGAAAACGGCCGCGACGAACTGACGGTTACGGTTGAGGTCCGCGAAGGGCAGGATGACGCGGCGCTCCAGCGCGTCTACGCCGAAATCCTGCGGCGCAAGATCGGAGTCTCGGTCGACGTCGCGTTCGCGGAACCGGGGGCGTTGGCCGAACAGACGCTGATCGAAGTACGCCAGAAACCGATCCGTCTCTTGGACGAGCGGTTCGACGACCTTGTATAGATGGTTCGATTACGACCCGGAACGCTGCGCGAATTCCTGCTGGGCTAGACACGGTTTTCGAGGAAGGCCGCGAGTCGCCCATTCATGATTCCTTTGCCCCAGGCGATCTGCGGCAGGTTGACGTCGCCGCCGATATTCGCTTCGACCAGGACCGGTCCGCTCGGACAGAGCGCAATGTCCCACGCCTGCAGGGGCAGGCCCGGAATCGCTTTCGCGGCCCGCAGGGCAAGATCCGTTACGGATTGCCAATGGGGTAGCGTGAACCCTTCCATCGCCGCGCCGGTATCGGGATGGACAGAAAGGGATTCCTGCGCGGGGCCGACGCCGCGCACGACCCTCTGTACGCGGCCCGATTGGACATCCAATGCGGCCAGCATGTTGCCATCGCGCCAGAAATTATCGGCGACGTTGCCGCGCCCCGGAATCTTCCAAAGGGCCTGGAAGATCTCCGGACCGTCCGGGCCGAGCATGACCATCAGCCGAATAGTGGAAACCCGGCTGTCGCAGAGCGGGGCGATTTCGGGATGCGGCTCGAGCCGTTCCTGCAGCAGGTAGCCGCGGCCGAAATAGTCCGCCGCAGCGGCGACGAAGTCCGGTACGGAAATACGCCGGCTGCCGCTCAGGACGACGCAGTCGTGTTCCGCGTTGTAGGCTTCCGCACACGCGACACCGAGGCTGAACATCCCGTCCACCGGTTTGCCGAAGAACGGATAATTGTGCGGATCGCGGAGATAATATTCGAGCGCCGCCGTGTCGCGCAGGATCTCGGCGTCGCCGAACTCACGATGGGGATGCATCAGTGCGGTGGTGCGCGGCACCGGGAATCCGAGCCCGGCGAATAGGGCGTAGAAGACGATCTTATCGCCGACCGTCGCGCGCCAGTTCATCGGGATATGGCGCGCGTAGAGCAGCTTCTGCGCCTTATGGCCGAGGAACCGGCGCTTATCGTCGGCGCTGTAGCGCGAATCGTCGAACAGACGGAACTGATAATATTCCTGAAGGGACAGACGGCCGGGACCGAAATGCAACCGCATGAAGTCGCGAACCTGGGCCAGCGGGCTCTTGCCGTAGGTCCGCGCCACGGCGTTCAGACACTGGGCGGCGGAAAACGGCGCCTCCACTTTCGCGCTGTCTAGAATCGCATCGGTCATATCAAGAACCCGCTGTTTCTGTTTCTCGGACGTCCAGCTCGTGGAGCAGCGGCGTGAGATGGGACTCGAACTTGCGCCAGCGGGCGACGGAAGTTTTGTAGATCGGCTGCCGTACCTGGCGGTAGCTCCAGGTACGGACCGTCCGGTCGGTCTTGTGGAAGTCGAGGCAGTTCGAGTCCCACTCCAGCCCGCAGAAATCGAGCAGGCGGCGGGTCTCGGTTTCTTGATTGGCGATCAACTCTTCGTATTGCACGTCGATTATCGAGTCGGGCGCAATGCGTCGCCAGTGGTCCATCAACCGCTCATATTGCCGGTAGAAGCGGCCTAGGTTGGTCTGGTTATAGGCGTAGGTATGCTCTCCTGCGAAGTCTAGCCCGAAGATCGAGAAACATGTGTCCCTTGGGTCGCGCCGGCAATGTATGAAGCGCGCGTTGGGGAACAGCGCGAGTATCAACCCGACATGCAGGAAGTTCGTCGGCATCTTGTCGGTGACGTAATGCGCATCCGGGTCGAGCGTTCGCAGGGCGCGCAGATGCTCTGCAGCCATTTCGGCAATATCGTCGCGACCCAGCTGGGCGACGCAGTCCGGGTAGGCGGTGTCCGTGCCGATGCGCGTACTGAGGCCGTTAACGAACTGGTGGAAACTTTCCAGCTCGCCGGCGCCGAAAACGTCGCGGTGGCTGGCCATGATCTGTTCGACGAGCGTGGTCCCGGATCGCGGCATGCCGACAATGAAAACGGGCCGGTCGTCCTCGCTGCCCCAGCCGCTTGTGCGGGTGAAGAATTCCTCGTCGAAGGTTTCGATCAGTTTACCGAAACAGGCGACGCAGTATTCCGGATCGAAGATGACGTTTTTCAGATCGTTGCCGGCGTTGAAATGCTTGAACGCGTTGTCGATGTCGCCGGCCTGTTCGAACACCGTGGCGGCGGCGAAGTTGAGGCGAATTGCATTTTTTTGGCTGATGTCCTCACTCTCCAGCAATTGCAACATGCGCGAGAACGTTTCGTCATCGGCTTTCAGCGCCTTGTTGCTGGCAAGGAAGCGGAAGGCATTGGCGTTCTTCGGATCGATCTCCAGAGTGTCGAGAAAAAACCGGTTGGCTTCCTCGAACCGGCCTTCTTCCTGCAGATTCCGGCCCAGTGCGAAATAGGTTTGAGCCGAATTCGGCGCCAAAGCGAGGGCGCGCTTATAGGTCTTTTGTGCCGTTGTCGCGTCGCCTGCACCGGTCTGCGCGCGTCCGAACGCCAGCAAAGCGCGCGGTGTCTCGGCGCCGCGGGCGAAGACGTTTTCCAGTACGGCGACCGCTTCGTCGAAACGAAGCACGCCGGACAGGGCGTTGGCGTGGTCGATCTGCAAGGCCGTGTTATCGACATCCTGGACGGCAGCGCGTTCGAGATAGGGAAGCGCCGCCGCGAACTGCTCCTCTGCGACGAGCAAACGTGCCAGAGCCGTTAGCGTTGGAAGGTGATCCGGCGCCAGTGTGACGGCCCGTTGATAGTGTCCTTGCGCACCGGCCCGGTCGCCCCACTTCTCACAAAGTCGGCCGCGCGTGAGCAGGTCCCATACCGGGCGCTCGTCGCTCGGTTTCGCGGCGAAGCGGATGCGCGCGGCGAACAGTGCAAGGTGGTTGGCGAAATTTTCGCCAATGCGCCGCCATTTCGCGCGCAGGCCCTGCATGATCCCACGTCGGCAGAGTGGCAGGCCGACATCTTTCGCGCCCTGCGCGATGCGGATGAGGCCCAAGGTCAGCAGCGCTTCGGCATGATCGGGCTCCAGGCGCAGCGAGTGCTCAAGCGCCGCGGCGGCGTCCTCGGGGCGGTCCGCGGCCCGATAGGCGCGTCCCAGCGTCCGCCGATAACTCGCATTTGCCCGATGCATTGCCGCGGCGCGTTCCAATGAGGGTATAGCTGCCGTCGCGTCGCCTGACTCCAGCGCGGTAACGCCGTGGAGGAACCACGAATTCGGTTGTTCGGGATGCGCTTCGGTGAGGTCGCGGCAGGCGCGCCGCGCTTCCTGGAGCCGACCGTCCTTGAGGACATTGGATACGGTGTCGACCAGGGACTGAAAGGTGTTCTCTTCGGTCGGGGCGGAAGCTAGCGCATCGGACATATCTATTATCTCCAGCGACGGAATTTGTCAGATTAATTACTTGAACCTGGACTGAATTGTGTTCGCTTAAACAGTGTATTCAATACAGGAAGCATGCTTTCAAGTCAAGCATAACTCTTTGAAAAATAACAATATTATAAATTTTTAGGCAAATTTTAGACGAAACTTAAGTGAATTATTCTCGATTATTTGTTTAAACAGAAATAAGTATTAAATAAAATAAAATATAACATAAATTAATTAATGTTAAAAAACACATACAGTAATTATAAATATAGTACAGTATTATAACCGATAGTTGTTGACGAAATAGGTGATTTACTATTTAACTCGCTTGTTTCCACATCAAAGATGGAAGTGAGATCAGTTCGATTTTCCTCGATCTGTACAAGTTTAAGTCCAGGTCCCTAAGCAAACACAAAGCTTATTAAGGAGTGTCAGTAATGTTTCGTAAGAACACAGCAAAATTCCTGAAAGACGAGTCCGGCGCGACCGCTATCGAGTACGGCCTGATCGCCGCGCTCGTTTCCGTGGCCGCGATCGGCGCCCTGGGTACGATGGGCGATTCGCTGGTCAGCATTTTCACAACGGTCTCGGACGAGCTCGAAACCGCGACATCCGCGGCGGGTGGCGGCGGCGGGACCGGCGGCACGGGCGGAACCGGTGGTACCGGCGGCACGGGTGGCACGGGCGGCTAATCGCTCCGGCTCACGCGTAAAGGCGGATCGCGCGTAAGTTTCGATCCGCCGGCGGGATACCGGGGCGGCGTCAGCGTCGCCCCGGAATTTCGTCCGATCTTCCAAAATTCCAAATTCAGACTGGATCCGTACCAGAATGTTCGCCGATCTCCATACCGAGTCCGCGCTTGCCGGGCTGGCGCTAGACCAGGCGCTGCGGGTCCTGATCATCTTCGTTTATACGGGATTGCTCGTTTCAGCCGCGGTTTGTGACCTGCGGCGCTTCGTCATTCCGGATGCAATCACAGTCGGCCTGCTCGCGCTTTGGCCGATCTGGGTCGCGCTGAACGGTGCGGGGCCGGTCGGTTATACCTTGCTGGGGGCGGCGATAATATTCGGCCTCGGCGTGATGGCGTTCAATTTCGGCTTCATGGGCGGCGGCGACGTCAAATTGATGACCGTCCTGGCCCTTTGGGCGGAGCCCGCAGGCTTACCGACATTTTTACTTTTTACCAGCCTGGCCGGAAGCCTTCTGTCCCTTTACTGGATTCTGCCGCTGCGCCGTCTCATAGCACCCGTCATCGGATGGGCTGCGGGCCAAAGTGGCAACAACAAAATTCCCTACGGCGTCGCGATCGCGGCCGGCGGTCTCGCCGTCGCACAACGCCTCTTTGTCGCTTAAGGAGATTTAGCAATGCGTGCGCGGACCTTCATACTGCTTGCTTTCGCGGTTATCGCAGCCGGTGGAACATTCTATCTGGCGCAGAACTGGATTGCCGCGCAACGCGGCGCCCTGACGCAGACGGCAAAGCAGAAGGCCCCGAAGGCGCCGCCTGCGGTTTTCGTCCTCGTCGCGAGCCGGGAGCTGTCGGCCGGCCAGTTTATCAAGGCGAAGCATCTGCGATGGCAGGCCTGGCCGAAAAAGGGCCTTTCCGAAGCTTACTTCGTCAAAGGTACGCCAGAGCGTAAGAATCTGAAGAAGGTAAAAAGCGCCAAGGGCGGCAATCCGCTTTCGCTGAAAAAAGACGCCAAGTCCAAGAAGAAGGCGAAACGGAGCGGCCCCGCGAAAGGCGTTATCAAGGATTTTGTCGGCGCGGTTGTTCGGTCGCAAGTCATGCCGGGCGAACCGATTACCGATGGGCGTATTGTCCGGCCCGGTGAACGCGGTTTTCTCGCTGCCGTATTGCAGCCCGGCACGCGCGCGATCTCCGTGCCGATCAATGCGACGACTGGTATCGCCGGCTTCGTGTTCCCGGGCGACAAGGTCGACATGCTGCTGACCCACTCGATCCGCCAGGGCGGCAAGGGGAGCGCGATACGTCGTGCGAGCGAGACGGTCCTTAGCGATATCCGCGTGCTCGCGGTGGATCAGCGTACGGACAACATCAACGGTAAGCCGGTCGTTGCGAAGACCGCGACCCTGGAGGTGACGCCGAAACAGGCCGAAGTGATTGCCGTCGCCAGTGAGATGGGCCGGCTGTCGCTATCGCTGCGCAGCCTGGCGAAGAAGGACCAGCAAAAAACGTTGGTGCGCAAGGCGCGAACCTACACCTGGGATACCGAAGCCAGTTATCTCATCCCGCGGAAAAAGAGCAAGAAGAACAAACTTGTGGTCAAGGTTTTCCGCGGTGGAAGCGGCACCGCGCGTCAGTTCGCAAAGAGCCCGTCCGGCGGCTACACCGTCGCGGATACGGCAAATGTTCAGCCCGCGGCGGCCAAGGCTGCCGTCGGCACGGTTTCAGCACCAAAGAATCTACTTGAGGGGGTAAAATAATGAAAAGGTTTCTCGCCACGCTGTTTTTGGTCGTCACATTCGCCATGCCGGCGGCGGCTACGACGGATCTGCCGCGGCTGCGGATCGTCGATGCGGACCCGGAGCCGGTTATGCTCGAAGCGAACAAAGGACAGTTGCTTCGCCTGGTACGTCCGGTGGACACCGTGTTCATCGCCGAGCCCGGGATCGCCGACGTTCAGCTGAAATCGCCGACCCTGATCTACATATTCGGCAGGCGGCCCGGTGAGACGACGCTATTCGCGGTCGATAAGCGGGAATTGGTGATCCTGAACACAAGGGTTGTCGTCGCCCATAACCTGACGCGGCTCAAGGACATGATCCGTGGTATCCTGCCCGAGGACATGATTGATG
>CAYLTU010000123.1:0-16411 GCA_964386465.1 uncultured Rhodospirillaceae bacterium | reverse complement strand
CACCAACCTGACCGGCGGCTTTCTGATGAGCCGCGAACTGTTGAACCAATGCATGCGCGAGAGGGGCGGCAGTATCGTCAACATTACCGCCGATCACGTGCGCTCCATGCCCGGCCTGGGGCATTCCGGTGCGGCCCGGGCGGGGATGGAGAACTTCACCCGCACGGCGGCGGTGGAATGGGCCCGTTACGGCGTCCGCGTCAATGTGGTGGCGCCGGGCTATATCGCCACCCCGGGTTTGCAGCAATATCCGATCGCGCATAAGAAACGCATCCGCCGGCGCAAAAGCTTTGTGCCCAGCGGCCGTCTAGGCACCGAGGCGGAGGTTTCGGCCGCCGTGGTGTTCCTACTGTCTCCGGCGGCCAGTTTCATTTCCGGTGAGACCATCGGCGTCAACGGTGCGGTGCCGGCGCTGACGGCGGAATACGCCATCTCGCCGGAGAACCAGGTGACGGCGGAGCACCGCTATCCGTTCTATGACGGCTTTCACCGTTCAACCAAACTCGATTTCCTTGCCGAGGATTTCGAGCTTGGCGATGAGGACTGAGAGCCGCATTCGTTCCGTGTTGGCGGATACGGGCGTTAGTGGTCGGACAGCGCGCTAGTCGGTCTTGCGGATGCCGGAGAAGGCGGCGATCTTCCATTTTCCGTTGCGTTTCTGCAAAATATAGACGGCAGCTAAAGCCTCGATTTGGCTGTCGTCGGCGCGGTGCCGTGTGCCTTCGACGAGCACATGGGCTTTCCTGTCGTCCATGTGCAGGACGTTGAAGGTCATCTTGGCGTGATGAAATCCGGTTAATTCGCGTAATTTCTCGGGATCGAAGGGATAGCGCTCGCGCATCTGTATGTCGTCTTCGCTGAAATAGGCGACAGGTAGATGAACATAGGCTTGCACCTCCTCGCGCGACCCGGTTTCGAAAGTTGACTGATAGTCTTCCAGCAATGCAATGATCTCTGCTTCCTGGTCGGCGCTCATGGTCAATCCCTTTTTCCCGGCAAAATCCGTTGCCGTCCCGCTAGTTGCTTTCTGACTTACCTCCCTCCTAACATGATCAAAGGCAAGAAAGAACCGGCAATGAAGGACAGTTCGGTGGACCTGGGCGGGAAAACGGCAATCATCGCCATCGGGCAACGGGCCGGAGTCTCGTTAGCCGCGCGCCGGGTTCCGCCGCCAATTTTCAAATATTCCAAGAGTAAGAGGTTGACATGGATTTCAGTTTAAGCACGGAGCACCAAGCGCTCAAAGACATGACGCGGCGCTTTGTCGGGGCGGAATTTCCGCGGGAAAAAATCCTGCAATGGGTCCGCGACAAGGTCGAGCCGCCGCAAGAAACATTCCGGAAACTGGGGGAGCTTGGCGTCTACGGTTTTCTATTACCGCCTGAATATAGCGGTTTGGAGAAAGTCGATCCGACCGGCATGGTGGTGTTCGTGGAGGAACTGTCGCGGGCCTCGTCGGCCCTGTCGACCCATTACGGCCGGGCCGCGGTCATCGTCGGGCCGCAGATCGCCCGCTTCGGCTCCAAGGCGCAGAAAGACCTGGTGTTACCGAAAGTCGTGCGTGGCGAAGTGCAGCTGGCGCTGTGCTTGACCGAAGCGAATGCCGGCTCGGACGCCGCCGCTATCGTGACCCGGGGGGAAGAACAGCCGGATGGTTCCTACCTCATCACCGGTACCAAGATGTATAACAGCCAGATTGAAAGCGCCGGTTTTGCGGTGATTGCCGCGCGTACCGATCCCGATAAACCGAAACATGAAGGGATCACGTTGTTCCTGGTGGAAAACCCGGGCCAACGGCCGGAAATCGAATACCATCGGATCGAGACGTTGGGCTTGGCGATGATCCCAACCTATTCCATCGCCTTCAACGACCTGCGCGTACCCGCCGACGCCATTATCGGCGGCCGCGGCAACGGCTGGCAGGGATTACTCGGCGGCTTGGATAACGAACGGTTTTATCATGGCGCCATCGGGGTTGGCGCGGCGCAGGGGATCATCGACCTGGTGATCGATTATGTGAACCAGCGCATCGCCTTCGGCAAACCGCTCGGCAAGCTGCAGGCGGTCCGGCACAAAATCGTCGATATGCAGATGGCCGTCGACAGCGCCCGTTGGCTGACCTATCACGCCGCCTGGAAGTTGGAGAACGAGGGCAGTTGTCATAGAGAAGCGTCCATGGCCAAAGTCGCCGGCGCAGAGGCTTATATGAAGGTCTCCCACCAGGGGTTGCAGCTGTTGGGCGGATTCGGCTACAGCGTCGAAAGCGGCCTGCCGATGCATTTCGCCGACGCCAAAATGTTCGAGATCGGCGGCGGCGCAATGGAGATCCAACGCAACATCATCGCAAAAGAATTGGGTCTTTAGTCGATCCGGATTCCCGTGACACCTGGAGATGGTTGTCTCTGACTCGGCAAATGGATCCGGTTAAGGGGCAGGTCAGCCATCGAGATTATCAAGAATCGCGTCACGTTGCCGTAATTCAACGTATTTTGGTCCCGCTCCCATGGGGCGTCTTGTTTCGAAGGTTCAGGGCCGGTACGGTCCGGCGAAATCAGGTTCGGGGAAGATGACGAGCGCAACCGACGATACCGCACCGGCTTGGGAGCCGCCCTGGACATTCGAGGAACGACTGAAGTTCGCGTTGGTTCCGGTCCCGCTCTACATGCGCTACCGGATCGCCAAGGAGCGCCGTCGTGGCGAAGCGGAGATCGCGCTGCTGCCGTTTCTCGCCGACCCCGCGCGGGTGAGCTTGGATATCGGGGCCAACAAAGGCGTCTATGCTTGGCTGCTGCGGGATTGTTCGCGGTCCGTCCATGCCTTCGAGCCCAATCCCAAGATGTTCCGGTTTCTGCGGCGCATAGCCGGCGACAGCGTCCATGTTTCCCAGGTTGCGTTGTCGAACCGGTCCGGTTCGGCGACATTACGCGTGCCGCGGCATCGGCGCGGCGGGTTCTCCAACCAGGGCGCGAGCCTGAGCGATGTCAAGGTCGCGGATGATTTCATGGGTATCGAGATCGAGGCGAAACGGGTCGACGATCTCGGCGTCGAGAATGTCGGGTTCATCAAGATCGACGTCGAGGGGTTCGAGCAGGCGGTGCTCGAAGGCGCCCGCGAGACGATTGCCCGGGACCGGCCGTCGCTTTTGATCGAAATGGAGGAGGCGCACACCAGGCAGCCCATCGAGCAGGCGATTGCCGCGGTCGAGGCGCTGGGTTATCGCGGCCTGTTCCTGCGCCGCGGCGTGCTTCGCCCGGTCGACGCCTTCGACGGCGACCGCCATCACCGGAACGCGGAGAACCGCGCGGACTACGTGTTCAACTTCGTCTTCCTGCCGAACGGCGAGTGAACTTTAAGGCGTTTCGGTCAGGTGTTGATGTATTCGCGAAGCTGCGAGGCTTCGTTCTCGAGCTCGCTTAGACGGTTTTTCACCGCATCGCCGATGCTGACGATACCGACAAGCGCGCCGCCTTCGACGACGGGAACGTGACGGATGCGCCGGTCGGTCATCAACTCCATGACGGACAGTACCGTGTCCTCCGCCGTGCAAGTCTTGACGGCCTTCGTCATCAGTCCGGCGACGCGCTGGTCGAGCAAGCTTGCGCCGTATTCGGCCAGCCCGCTGACGACGTCGCGCTCGGAAATGATCCCATCGACCGACGAGCCGTTCTCGCTGACGACCAACACGCCGATCCGCCGCTTCTTCAAACGGTCGACGACGTTCGCGATGATGGCGTCGGGCCGAATGGTCTCGACCGTACCGCCTTTGTTTTTCAGGATGACTTTGACATGCATGGACGTACCTCCATTGCCGTGTGGCCAACAGATCGACGCCCCCTCGGCACCGCGCTGCGCGGCATCCCCCCCGAAGATGGAACGGTAACTATGGACGCATTTTCGGTAGGCTGCAATTGGAGATTTGTCGCCTAAAACGGTTAGTTCGACGCAAAATCAGCCGAAAAACCGCTATTTTTCACCCAATTTGTCAATTCTGGCGCGAAGCTGCGCCCGCTCCGGCGCGCCGGGCGGAAATTGCGCGATCGCCCGCTCCCACAAGGATTTCGCTTCGTCTTTCTGACCTGCATCGGCCGCCGCGCCGCCGAGGAACCAGAGCGCCTCGACATGCGTCGGCTCGATCGCCAGGACTTTACGCATCGCGTCGAGCGATTCCGGGGTCGAGCGGTCGCCGTTCAGGGCCCGCATGGTGCGGCCATACAGGATCAAAAGATCGAGGTTTTCCGGCTCGATCTTCAGCGCCTGCTCCAGGGCGTCCTTCGCTTTGTCGTTCTTTCCCAAGACGGTGTAGGAGCGGGCGAGGCGCGTCCAACCGGGCAGATCGTCGGGGTTCTCCTTCAACCGCTCGGCCAGCCGGGCGACCATGGATCCGATCATCGCCTGACGGGCTTCGGGCGACATATCCTGGCCGGCTTTCATCTGCTCTTCCGTCGGTCCGCGCGGCGTTTCACCCTTCTCCAGGTTCAATTCGACGGCGAGCGCGGTCAGGCGCTGCATGGGGACCGGCGCCTTCTCGAAGATCTTGCGCGCCTTGGCCAGCGCGTCGAGCGCCTTGTGGTTTTCCTCCAGGACGGCGTAGGAGCGGATCAGATACATCCAGCCCTGAAAGTCGCGCGGATCGTTTTTCAGTTTGGCGGCAAGCCCCTCTACCATGCCGCGGACCCGGGCGATGCGTTCCTGGGGTGACAGCGCGGCGGCCTCCTCCATGTCGGCGGGCGAGGGGCCGCGCGCCGTTCGTTTCGTTTCCGGCGGATCGCCAGTCGGCGGGAGCGGGTCCGGCACTACGGCGGCGACGCCAAGCGATTGCGCGGTGTCCTTGATGCGGGCGCGAACTGCCGGTAACCACGATGCGTCCGCCGGAGAAACGCCGACCAGGGAAGTCCAACCTTCCAGCGCCTTCTTCTTGTCGCCAGCCTGATAGTCGCCCAGGGCGAGATAGAAGCGCGAACGCGGATCCTCCGGCCGCTTCTTCAAGGTTTCCTCGAAGGCCGCGCGGCTCGCCGGCGTCACCACTTCCCCCGCGGCGAAATACAGCGCCTCGCCGTAGCTGGAGGTAATGTCGGCGTTGCCGGCGTCGAGGCTAAGCGCCTTTTCGTACGCCGTAATTGCCTTGGGGAAGCGCCGCATCGACAAATAGGTTCGCGCCAGCAACAGCCAGCCCTTCAGGTCGCCCGGGTTCTTTTCCAGCCGCTGCGACAGTTGCGTTGCCGCTGCTTCGAGATCCATGGATGGCGCGCCCGCCGCCGTCTGCGTTCTTTCCGACGCCCGTTCGGCGAAGGGCATGCCCGCGATATCGGGCGCGCCCTGGAACCAATAGAGGCCCAGCGCACCGAGCGGCACGGCCAGGGCGATGATGGCAATCATCGCGGTCTGCCCTTTACCCGCTTCTTCCGCTCCGCCGGTCGCGGCCTGACGCCGCGCGTCGGCGTTCAGGAGCCGCCGCGAGATCTCGGTCTTGGCCGCCTGGGCCTGTTCGGCGGACATCAGGCCGCGATCGTAGTCCTGGCCGACCTGGTCGAGCTGGTCCTTGTAGACCTCGACATCGTAGGCGGCCGGATCGTCGTCTCTGTTGCGCCTTAGAAAGAGCGGCAGCAACAGGATGGCCGTCGCGGCGACGGACATCGCGATGGCAATGATCCAGACCGTCATCCGTCTTCCCCGTCGAGCAGACGCGTCAACCGCTCGCGCTCGTCGCCGCTGAGGCCGGCCGACGCGTCGCCGGTGTCCGCGAATTGCGTCCGCCGCCGCCTGAAGAAAATGACGAGGCCGACGGCCGCGAGAAGGAACACCACGAGAGGCCCGAACCAAAGGACGTAGGTCGATCCCTTGAAGGGCGGCTTGAGCATGACGAAGTCGCCGTATCGTGCGATCAGGTAATCGAGGACCTCGCTGTCGCTGTCGCCCGCCGTCAGCCGTTCACGGACCAGGACCCGCAGGTCGCGCGCGAGGCTGGCATTGGAATCGTCGATCGACTGGTTTTGGCAGACCAGGCAGCGGATGTTCTGCGACAGCGCCCGCGCCCGTTGTTCGAGAACCGGGTCTTTCAGGACCTCGTCGGGATTGACCGCGACCGCGCTCAATGCGGTCAGCAATGTCAACGCGACGCCCAGCGCAAACGCCCTCACTTCTTCAACTCCTCGATCAGGGGCAGAATCGTTTCCTCCATCACTTCCGGGAATATGGGTCCGACATGGCGGTAGCGGATGCGGCCCTCTCGATCGATGACGTAGGTCTCCGGTACGCCGTAAACGCCCCACTCGATACCCACGCGTCCGCTGAGATCCTGACCGATCCGCTGATAAGGATCGCCAAGCTGTTTCAGCCAGGCCACGGCATCGGTTTTTCTGTCCTTGTAGTTGATCCCGTAGAGCGGCGTGACCTTTCGTTCGGCATAGCGCATCAGGACCGGGTGCTCGATCTTGCAGGGGATGCACCAGGACGCGAAGACGTTGACCAGTTTGACCTCGCCGCCGAGATCGGCCGTCGCCAAACCGGGCTTGTCCTCGTAGAGCGGCGGCAGTTCGAATTCCGGCGCCGGCTTGTCGATCAGGGCCGATGGCAAGATGCGCGGATCCTTGGTCAGGCCGATCGCGAAGTACGCGGCGACGGCGCCGAACAGAAGCAACGGCAGGATGAACAGCAGACGCGGCATGAGGCGCTACTCCGCGGGCGCCGTTGCGCTTGCCGGTGCCGGGGCGCGCCGCCGGGTGGGCGCGCCGACGCGCAGCCGCCGGTCCGTCAGCGACACGATTCCGCCGACCACCATGATGGCGCCGCCGAGCCAGATCCACGGTACGAGCGGCCTGAAATACACCTTGGCGATCCAGCTTCCCTGGCCATCCGGCTCGCCGAGCACGGCGTAGAGATCGGCGATACCGTTGGTGTAGATCGCGGACTCGGTGGTTTCCGTACCTTGAACCAGGTAGCGGCGGCGCTCCGGCGCCAGACTCGCCAGGATCTCGCCGTCCCGTTTGACCATGAAGACGCCGCGCTGCGCGACATAGTTCGGGCCGCGGACATTGTCGACGTTGCGCAGGGTGAATTCGTAACCGGCAATGGAGATCGTATCGCCGGCGCTGATACTTTGGATCGCTTCGTCCTGCCAGACCGACGCTCCCGTCACGCCGGCGGCGAGCAGGGCGAATCCCAGATGCGCCAGCATCATGCCCCAGGCGGCGCGCGGCAATCCGGCGGTGCGGCGGAGGACGTCGCCGAAACCGGCGCGGCCGATGCCGATCCGCGAGCCGAATTCGATCAGGATTCCCGCAGCCAGCCAGCCGGACAGGCCCAGTCCGATCGCGCCGAAAACAGAGCGGCCCCAGGTTACGTATGCCGCGACCGCCGTGACGATCATGGCCGCAACGAGGGCGAATTTCAGCCGCTGCAGCGCGCCCTTCAGGTCGGCGCGTTTCCAGGACAGCAAGGGGCCGATGCCGAGGGCGATCATCAGGGGGATCATCAACGGCACGAAGGTCGCGTTGAAGAAGGGCGGGCCGACCGAAATCTTGTCGCCGGTCATCGCGTCCAGCAGCAGCGGATAAAGCGTGCCGATAAAGACGGTGGCGGCCGCCGTCGTCAGCAACAGATTGTTCAGGATCAGACCGCCTTCACGGCTGATCGGCGCGAACAGGCCGCCGCCTTTGAGCTGCGGCGCGCGCCAGGCATAGAGCATCAGACTGCCGCCGATGGCGATGACGAGCAGCGCCAGGATGAAGACGCCGCGCTCCGGATCCGTGGCGAAGGCGTGCACGGAGGTGAGCACGCCGGAGCGTACCAGGAAGGTGCCGATCAGGCTGAGCGAGAAAGTCAGGATCGCCAGCAGGATGGTCCAGGTCTTCAAGGAGTCGCGTTTCTCGACAACGATGGCGGAGTGCAGCAGGGCGGTGCCGACCAGCCACGGCATGAAGGAAGCGTTTTCCACGGGGTCCCAATACCACCAGCCGCCCCAGCCCAGCTCGTAATAGGCCCACCAGCTGCCAAGCACGATCCCGGCGGTGAGAAAAATCCAGGCGAGCAAGGTCCAGGGCCGGACCCAGCGCGCCCAGGCGGCGTCGACCTTGCCTTCGATCAGCGCCGCGATGGCGAATGAGAAGGCCATCGAAAAGCCGACATAGCCGAAATAGAGCATCGGCGGGTGCAGCGCCAATCCGATATCCTGCAACAGCGGATTGAGGTCCCGGCCGTCGACCGGCGGCGGGCTCAGCCGCTCGAAGGGGTTCGAGGTCATCAGGATGAACAGCAGGAACGCGAAGGCGATCATCGACTGGACCGACAGGGTCCGCGCCTTCAGGGTCGGCGGCAGATTACCGCCGAACAGCGCCACCATGCAGCCGAACAGCGCCAGGATCAGCACCCACAGCAGCATCGAGCCTTCGTGGTTTCCCCAGCTGGAGGCAATCTTGAAGGTCATCGGCTGCAAGGAGTTCGAATTCTGCGCCACGTTGACGATGGTGAAGTCGCTGACCGCGAAGCCGTACAGCAGACAGCCGAACGAGGTGCCGATGCAGAGGAACTGGACGATCGCCGAGGGGGTCGCGCTCGCCATCCAGCTCTGGTTGCCGCGCGCCGCGCCGGCGAGCGGCAGGAACGACTGCACCAGCGCGATGATCAGCGCCAGCATGAGCGCGAAATGACCGACCTCGGCGATCATTTCTCGGGCTCCTTCCACTTGCCCGATTTCTTCAGCGCGTCGGCCACTTCCTTCGGCATGTAGGTCTCGTCGTGCTTCGCCAGCACTTCGGAGGCGGTGAATACGCCGTCCGGGCCGAGCTTGCCTTCGGTAACGACGCCTTGCCCGGGTCGAAACAGGTCCGGCAGAAGGCCTTTGTAGCGGACTTTGACGGTATTGCTTAAATCGGTAACGACAAACTCATGGGTTATCCCGTCGGCGGCTTTCCCCAAGCTGCCCTCTTCGACCAACCCGCCAATCCGGATGTTCTGGCCGGGGCGCAGTTCCTTTTCGTTCAAGTCGGTCGGGCTGTAGAAGAAGACGATACTGTCCTCGAACGCGGTGAGCACCAATGCGGCCGCGATACCGAGCATGGTCAGCCCGGCGAGTACGGCGTAGAGCCGTCGTTTCTTGCGGGTCGCGGGGAGCCGACCGGTCGATGTGGCGCTCATAGGTCGGCCTCGTCGGCTTGTGCGCCGCGCCGTTCCGCACGCAGCGTCTTCAGCAGGCCCTCGTTACGCCGTAGGTCGCGGATCGACAGGCCCAGCAGCGTCACCAGAATGACGGCGGCGATCAGATAGGCGGGCCAGATATAGGGCGCGTAGCCGCCCATGGCGAAGAACTCCGAAAGACTCTCCATCAGCCGTGCACCTGCCCCAGACGGATGTTGCGCACCTTCGCGGCCGCGATTTCGCTGCGCAGCCGGACGACCAAGAGGGCCAGATAGAATGCGGTGAACCCTGTCACCATAAGCAGCAGCGGCCACAGCATGGAGCCGTGAATGGAGGGGCCGTCGAGACGAACGACGCTGGCGGGCTGGTGCAGCGTGTTCCACCATTCGACCGAGAACTTGATGATCGGCACGTTTACCGCGCCGACCAGGGCGAGGATGCTCGCCGCGCGCTGTCCGCGGGTCGGGTCGTCGAAGGCGTCGACGAGGGCCATGTAGCCGACATAGAGAAAAAACAGGATCAGTACGGACGTCATCCGCGCGTCCCATTCCCACCATGTGCCCCACATCGGTTTGCCCCACAGCGAACCCGTTGCGAGGCAGATAACGGTGAAGCAGGCGCCGACGGGGGCGCTCGCCTTGGCGATCAGGAAGCCCAGCGGATGGCGCCAGATCAGCGCCATGGCGCTGGCGATCGCCATCGAGCCGTAGACGAACAAGGCCATCCAGGCCGACGGAACGTGGATATACATGATCCGTACCGTCTCGCCCTGCTGGTAGTCGGCGGGCGATTGGAGGAGACCCAGATAGAGGCCCGTGCCGATGCTCAACGCCGCCAGCCAGGAAAGCCAGGGCAGCAGCGGATTTGCGATACGCAGGAACTGGTTGGGGTTCGCGAACCTATGCATAGGGGTCTATATAATGGGGAAGCCGTGCCGTGCCACAACTCATTTCGTCGCACCTTCTCGTAGGGAGGCAGCGCCGGGATGCGCAGGCCATTTCCAGCAATTCAATCCGCTAAATGGACCAAATCCGGCGATTTGCCTGTATAGCCTTTTTGGCAATTCGCCGTATATCCCTTGAGGCGGATCAATTGTTTGCCGTGGATGCCCCCGGCCGCCCTCATAACCCCGCCCGCACCGTCATAGAGTTCGGCGGAAAATAGCCGAAACTTGTCTTTGCCGCCAAATAAACCGGCGTGTAACGATGCCGGCAACGTACGGTTATCGGGTGAAGTGAGCGGTTGTAGCCTGTTGGTGCGTGGAATAGAGAGAATCGAATGTCGGTCTTGCGTGTCGGAACCTCGGCAGTCGTGATTTGCGGCGGTATTATTTTACTCCTGTCGTTCGGCATTCGTTCCAGTTTCGGCATTTTCCTGCAACCGCTGTCCACCGATCTGGGATGGTCGCGCGAAGTGTTCGCGTTTTCGATCGCGTTGCAAAATTTACTGTGGGGGATCGCACAACCGTTCGCGGGCATGATCGCCGACAAATACGGGTCGGGACGAGTCATCGTCGGCGGTGCCTTGTTGTACGCGGCCGGCACCGTGATCATGGGGTACGCGACGACGCCGCTCGCGGCCCATATCAGCGCCGGATTGCTGGTCGGCGTCGGCATCGCCGGCTGCGGTTTCTCGATTGTGCTGGCGTCGGTCGGGCGCAGCGTCGCCGACGAATGGCGCAGCATGGCGCTGGGGATCGCGTCGGCGGGCGGGTCGATGGGCATGCTGGTCATGGTGCCGCTGGGTCAGGCGTTGCTTCAGGAATATGGCTGGTCGCTGAGCTTGGTGATCCTCGGCGTGATGTCCTTCCTGATCGTGCCGCTCGCGGCTGGGGTCTCCGGCAAGCCGACCGCCGCGGCCGAGACCCATTCGCAGACGGTTTCCGAGTCGCTCCGGGAGGCGGCCGGACATAAGAGCTATCTGTTTCTCAACGCCGGATATTTCGTTTGCGGCTTTCACGTCGCCTTCATCGCCACGCACTTTCCGGCCTACGTGGTCGATCTCGGGTTGTCCCCGGAACTGGGCGCTTGGGCGCTGGGACTGGTCGGGCTGGTCAATGTTTTCGGGGCGCTGCTGGCGGGCGTGCTGGGTGGCCGCTACAGTAAGAAGTACCTGCTCAGCGCGCTTTATTTGGGCCGTGCTTTGGTGATTCTGATATTCCTGCTGACCCCGCCATCGGTCGCCAGCGTACTGATCTTCGCGGCTTCGATCGGACTGTTATGGTTAAGTACCATTCCGGTGACGTCCGCCCTGGTGATGCAGATGTTCGGCCTGAAGCACGCGGCGATGCTGTTGGGTATCGTTTTTCTCAGCCACCAGTTCGGCAGTTTCACGGGCGCGTGGATGGGTGGCTATCTGTTCGAATTGACCGGATCCTACGATGCGGTTTGGTGGATGTCGGTGGCGCTCGGTGTCGCATCGGCCATTCTGCACTGGCCGATCGACGAACGTCCGATACGTCGTCCCGCCGAGGCGTGACGTTTCCGGACGCGTCCTGATATAGTCGCCGCCGAACACGTGTATCGAGAGAGCGGCAGCGCCATGGGCAAGATCCCGATTTCAGCCGATTTCCACGTGACCGAACCGCCGAACTGCTATGTCGATTATATCGACCCGGCGTACCGGGAAACCGCGCCGCACGTGAAGCACGATGAGCGCTATGGCGATATTTTCGTGATCGATGGCATGAAGCGGCCGGTTCCGATGGGATTGATCGCCGCGGCGGGCCGCGACCCGGCGACCCTGAAATGGAGCGGCGCGACGATCGACGACTGGCATCGCGGCGGCTGGGATTCGAAGTATCGCCTTGCCGACCAGGACCGCGACGGCGTCGGTGCGGAGATCATCTACCCGTCGGTCGGCATGATGCTGTGCAGCCACCCGGACTTCGACTACAAGCAGGTGTGCTTCACGGCCTATAACCGCTGGCTGCAGGAATATTGCGCGGAGGCGCCGAAACGGCTCTACGGCATGGCGCAACTGGCCATGCGGTCGGTCGAGGACGGCATCGCCGAATTGCACGTCGCGAAGGAGATGGGCTTTCGCGGCGTGATGATGCCGAGCGAGCCGGCGCACGAGGATTACGACCATCCCGACTACGATCCGTTCTACGCGGCGGCGGTCGATATGGGCATGCCCCTGTCGTTCCATATCTTGACGTCGAGCGCGACCGACCTGTCCGCCGGGCGGGGACCGAAAATCAGCTCTTATCCGAACGTCATACGCGCCAATCAGGACATCATCGGCATGTTCATCTTCGGCCGCGTGTTCGAGCGTCACCCGAAGCTGAAACTCGTCTGCGTCGAGGCCGACGCGGGCTGGGCGCCTTATTATTTGCAGCGGATGGACTATTCCTACCGGACCCATCGGCACTGGATGAAGTTCGACGCGATGGAGCGGCTGCCGAGCGACATGTTCAAGGAAAACGTCTATCTGACGTTCCAGGACGACTGGCTTGCCTTCCGGTTCCGCGAGTTTCTCAATGTGCGCCGCCTGATGTGGGCGAACGATTTCCGGCACACGGATTCGACCTGGCCCGACAGCCAGGAAATGCTGGCGGAGCAGACCGCCGAATTGTCGGACGAGGAACGCGACTGGATCCTGCACGACAATGTCGTCGAACTGTACGGGCTCGACGCGGCGTAACTTCGCAATTCTAGGCTGCTCAGCAACTTGCTCTGTCTGGGTCTCCTCGAAACCGGAAGTCGTCGGCGGAATCCGCGCGTTCGCGGATCAGCCAAGTCCGGACATCAAACACCTGAAAGTGTATTACCTCACCCGTCCCTCGTCCGCTCGCTTTGCGTATGATCGCGGCGACGCACTACTCACGTTTGTTATCTGAAATATCCGTCGCTGTCTGGTGGCTGACGTGCGGCAGGGCTGGGTGGTCTTTGAACATGCCTGGTCGGCGCGCCTTCAACAGGAATATTAGCAACGTGTCGCTGTATTTCGTGGTGTAGCCGACGACCTCGCCTTTTCGGAATACCGGCTGCTCGACACCGTCGACGGCGCGCCGGGTCGCCTCATCGATTAAGGCGTCTGCGCCAATTTCACACGTCTTGTCCCAGGCTTCCTCGAAATCGGAATAGAGCTTCCTCAAGTCGTACGCCGACTGCCGCGGCAGCATTGACAGCTTGCAGGCATGCGACACATTCCCCGTCTCGGCCAGGACTTCTAGGAACTTCGCCTCTTTTTTAGGTGTACGCTTTGTACGCGCCATGATCGCATCCACTCTGGTGCGGCGAGGCCATCACGCCCAGCCTGGGTGATTTACGGCATGATGGCGCCGGGCTTGGTGTGCGGAAGCTGCAAGACCTCGCTCGCGCCTGGTCCGCCCGCTTCGCGCAGTATCGACGCCATCCTTTGCGCCCGCTCGACGTCGCTGATAGGCGCCAGGTTAAAGGCAATCGACATGCCGCTGTCGCCGGTAATCTCCTGTGGTGGGCGACCATAGCTTGTCGACCTCATTGGCATCCGCGTCAGCCTTAAGCAGCACACGTGCCTCATCAGCGACATACTTGATTATCTCGAAGGCCTGCTCGGTTTTTCCAAGCCCGACGCCAACAGCCAAGTTCAACACCGCTCGCGGCGGTTGTCCGGGTTGTTTCAGCCCAGCAGTCCCACATTCCTGGCGTGCCACCCGCGCCACGTTTTCCTTTTTCGTAGTTGGCATTCGTTTTTTCGAACGTTTCTCTACGCCGCCGCCCCGATCGCTTCATGGGCTTTCGCTAATTTTTCCCAACCGGCCAGCGCTTCGAAATAGCTGTCGGCGGCAGCCCACAATCTCGATCTGATTTCGTCACGCGCCTGTTCCGGCGTCATCGTCGGCGACGGGTAAGCTATTGGCGAATTCCAATTCCATTGCCATCTTGCCTAAGCGTCCGGCTGCGGATGGCGAACGGAATGTAACGCTTGCGATTATCGCACCGGCGCTTTCTGATGGCAGCTTGCCAGTTGGAATTACATATCGAAAAGATTGCTCAAAGCGGTGTTCAAATGGGGAATGCGGGTTAAGGGCACCTCACTCAGAGAGTGCCCAATTTGCAATATCGCGATATTGAGCAACCCATAAATCCCTGTGGTTCGCTACGCTCTCAACCAGTAGCCGGAGAGCGTCGATCATTCGGTCATCGCGCGCGAAAAGGAACGGATGAAAAATCATGCTTACATGGACGCCTTCTTTCACAGCGGTTTCTATCGCGCTTTCGATGGATTTTTCCCAATCCCTTAGCGAGAACGGTTCTTGAGAATCACCGAAAGCAGTTCTTAGAGCTCCGAGGTCCGGGTGGAGCATATAGGCATCCACATGCCTCCAGTTGAATGGGAAGGATAAAATTTCATCTTCAAACCGTGTGGCCCCCACCCCGCCGAGTGGTGAATAATATATTATTCCTTGATTGGCTAACTCCTCGGCCTCACCATCCATTATACGTCCGCCTGGCGGACGAAAGCCTTGAACGGGGATGCCTAAACGCTCGAACCCTCCCAAGCACCGCCGTACGTTTTCTCGGCGCGCCGCATCGTCCAAAGTGAACCATTTCTCGTGTCGCCAGGCATGCATGCCAATTTCATGGCCCGCGTCTCGTATGGACATGAGCTGTTCTGGATATCGCTGTGTATTGCAACCTTCGATGAAGTATGTCACAGGGCTATTTTCTAGCAACTTCAGCATTTCAGGAAGGTACTCAACAGTAAGGTGTTGACCCTCGACGCCGCGGACTGGCTCTAGTCTCAGCTGTTCCTCCGCTACTTCGCCAAAATTATCCAAGGTTAAACTAAAACAGCCGCGTTTCCCATCTGGACCCCAACCATCGGCTCCTAACTTACTCGTCTTTTTCAACCTATCGTTCGAAATGTTCCCGACCTCTGCGATCATACCACCTCTACGCTCAGACGCCCCAGGCCATCAATTTCCGCGTCAATTTTATCGCCAATTTTCAGATAGGTATTTTGCTCCAGTCCGGTTCCGGCGGGGGGTCCCGGTCAGAAGAATATCGCCCGCTTCCAACGTAATGTTCTTGCTGATTTCTTCAATCTGTTCACCAATCGACCAGATCATATGCTGGGTGTTGGAATCTTGTTGAATTTCACCGTTAACCCAGAGCTTGAGTGACAGATCGTGGGGATCGGCGACGAATTCGGACGGAACTATTTTGGGTCCTAACGGACAAGCGCTATCAAACGCCTTGCCGAGGCATAGATCCATTTTAACGAAATGCTTTTGATTGCGCTGGAAATCACGTGCGGACATATCAAGCGCGACGGCATAACCCGCAACAAAACCCATCGCTTCCTCTGCTGAAACGCGTTTAACTGGTTTTCCTATGATGACCGCTAGTTCGATTTCCCAATCAAATTCCTTGCTGTCCTTCGGATATTGTACGGTGCTCCCTCCTCCAACCAGCGATGTCGTCGGCGGTTTGGAGAAAAACGCGGGGAAACTGGATTCCTTAGAAAAGTCTAGGTGCCCGACCGAATGAACATGGTCGTAATAATTGGTGCCGGTGCAGAGCACTTTGTGCGGGTAGCGTAACGGTGTGAGAAAGTCCGAAGATTCTGGCGAAATTGCGAGCGGTGGTGCTAGCTCCGACACCTGCGGGGCTAATTCTTTCAGCATGTTTAGACTGTCCGACCAATCATCGAATAGAGCGATCAATCCTCGCTCGTCCCCTTTCAACAGATCGGGTGAAATCTGATCCAAACTCCAGAACCGACCACTAATTTCTATCACCGGGATTGCGGCGCCATCAATCGACATTGTGGCTAAGGCAATTGGATTGTTCACCTGTACTCTCTCCATATTTGAATAATTGTCTTTGCCATTTTGGCGGTTTCAACAATCGGAAACTAGGTTACACCAAAGAAAATCGTTTCCAGCTTTATGACACCGTCCACTGGTCCCTTTTTACGCGGCCGTCGACAAACAGACAACCGCCGGATGGCTGCCACTAGTGCAAAATCGCCCTGCCAATGGAAAAGAGTGAGAGTCTGCGAATGGATCATCTTGAGACCTCAGCCGATGCCGTTGCGCAGGGCGGATGTTGATGGCATTCCGGACTTGACTTCGGTCATGGCCGTGAAGGGCAAGATTAAGAATAAGGCGACATCACACGTAGCGTTGCTGCAGCCAACTTTGCCGCGGACCCGCCTGATCGCTAGTTCAAGGCCTGCCGGATCGCGGCGGCGCTGGCCCAGGGCGCGAGCGGCAGCGTACCCGCCAGCATAGCCCCCAGGAACAGCAGGTGAGGCCGCGCGGTCATGGACATGGATGCCGCGTCGA
>CAYLTU010000122.1:0-16460 GCA_964386465.1 uncultured Rhodospirillaceae bacterium | reverse complement strand
GATCGGTGGCGCCCATAAAGGAATAATGGAACTCCGCGACCGATCCGATCTCGCCATCCGCCGCCATTTCCCGCAACCGGTCGATCGGAAAGACCACGTTGACGTCGTCCTGGAAACCGGTCCGGTCGAAATTGACGGAAATATGGGTCATCAGGATATCGCCGGAGTCGGTGTCGGCCGGTATGACCCGGTAATCGGCAGCGCCTAACCCGAAGCCATCATCGCCGCGCAGACCGAGCCCCGCGGTGGTGACGATCGCGACCCTCCGTTCAGCCAGCGGCGGGCCGTCGACCCATGGTGTCGTATCGAATGTCGGCAACGCCAGCGCTCTCATATGCGCCTGCTCGCTTTCGACGAGGTCTTCCATTCGGGCCATTGCTTCTTCCGTTTCTGTTACAGGATGCCGGACACCACTACTCCGTTTTAGACCGCTAAGCTAAATCGGGATAGCCAATCGCTTCAGCCTCGGACTCCATCTCCGTCATGACCGCATAATCCGAGAGCGAAAGCACTGAAAATCCGTCGAGAAGCAGGTCGTACATCGGGAAAGAAATTTGCATCGGGGCACCACTCGATTTAGAGCCTCTTGGTGGGATTATTCGACCGGCCCGTTCGGCTGTCAACGCGCGCGCCATATTGCGCCGATCCGGGGCCGGGCGTAGGGTGCCCGCAACAACCGACAAACACGCAAGACATAGGGAGTTCCGCCATGAGAGAAGCCGTCATCGTTTCAACCGCCCGCACGCCGATCGGCAAGGCCTATCGCGGCGCTTTCAACAACACCGACGGGGCCGACATGGGCGGCCATGTCGTCAAGCACGCCGTCGAGCGGGCCGGCATCGATCCGGCCGAGGTCGACGACGTAATCATGGGCACGGCCATGCCGGAAGGGGCGACGGGCAACAACATCGCGCGGCAAATCGCGTTGCGCGCCGGTCTGCCGGTCACCACGTCCGGCACCACCGTCAACCGCTTCTGCTCGTCGGGCATGCAGACCATCGCGATGGCGGCGCAGCACATCATCGTCGACGGCGCGCCGATCATGGTCGCCGGCGGACTCGACTCGATCAGCCTGGTACAGAATGACCATAAGAACGGCTACCGCGCCGCCAACCCCTGGCTGGTCGAGAACAAGCCCGCGATCTACGACGCCATGATCGACACCGCCGAAACGGTCGCCAGCCGCTACAATGTGAGCCGCGAGGACCAGGACGAGTACGCGCTGCAGAGCCAAATGCGCACGGCTGCATCGCAGCAGGCCGGCAAGTTCGACGACGAAATCGTGCCGATGAAGACGGTCAAGATCGTCACCGACCGGGAAACCGGCGAGACCAGCGAGCAGGAAGTCACGCTCGAACAGGACGAATGCAACCGCCCGACGACCAATTCGGAAGGCCTCGCGGGCCTGACGCCGGTGCGCGGCGAGGAGTTCTTCATCACCGCCGGCAACGCCAGCCAGCTCTCCGACGGCGCCTCCGCCGCGGTCCTGATGGAAGCCAAGGAGGCCGAGAAACGCGGCCTGCAGCCGCTCGGCTATTTCCGCGGCTTCGCCGTTGCCGGGTTGGAGCCGGACGAGATGGGCATCGGCCCGATCTACGCCGTGCCGAAGCTGCTCGAGCGCAGCGGCCTCAAGATGGACGACATCGACCTTTGGGAGCTCAACGAAGCCTTCGCCGTTCAGGTGATCTACAGCCGCGACCAGCTCGGCATTCCGGACGAGAACCTCAATGTCGACGGCGGCGCGATCTCGATCGGCCATCCCTATGGCATGAGCGGATCGCGCATGGTCGGCCACGCTTTGATCGAAGGCAAACGCCGCGGCGCCAAGAACGTCGTCTGCACCATGTGCGTCGGCGGCGGCATGGGCGCGGCCGGCCTGTTCGAGGTCGCGTAGATGCCGGACGGTCAGGGCAAACCTGCTGTCGTCACGGCCGCGCAGGACGGCCATGTCCGCACGATCACGCTGAACCGGCCGGAAAAGAAGAACGCGATCAGCGACGAACTCGGCTGGGCCGTCGTCGCCGCGGTCGAGGAGGCCGCGGCCGACGAGTCGGTCTGGGTGGTGGCCCTGACCGGCGCGGGCGATGCGTTCTGCGCCGGACTCGACCTGACGGCGGAACGCAACCCTGGCTTCGCACCGCACTCGGCGCAGGACGTGCAGCTCGACGATATCGGCTGGGTCGGCCGTTTCGTCACCGTGCTGCGCCAGCGCTGCGACAAACCGATTGTCGCCGGCGTCAATGGCGCCGCGGTCGGCGCTGGCCTGTCGCTCGCCATGGCGGCGGACATCCGCATCGTCGCCCGCGGCGCGCGGCTGATGGCCGGCTACACGCGGTTCGGCGGTTCGCCCGACGGCGGCCTGAGCTGGACCTTGGGTCAGGCGATCGGCTACGAGCAGGCGATGCGCTTCATGCTCGAAAACCGTACGGTCCAAGGCGAGGAAGCGGTCAGCCTCGGCATGGCCGGCGAGGTCGTCGACGACGACCGGGTCGGCGCGCGGCTCGCCGAATACTGCCAGCAGCTGGCGCAATGGTCGCCGATCACCACGCGTCTCACCAAGCGCGCCATCGGCCGCGCGACGACGGGCATCGATGTCGAACAGCATCTCCGCTTCGAACTCGCCAACATCAAACGCGCCTTCGCCAGCGAGGATGCGAAGGAGTGCCGAGCGGCCTTCCTGGAGAAGCGCAAGCCGGTGATCAAGGGGCGCTAGCCGGTCGCGGAGCCCTGCAAGAGACCGGGCCGACAACGCCGGGCGGCGCAACTTATGTTCGCATGGTCGCGACGCGCCGCTGATCGCGTCATGAAGGGACGGGAATCGCGCAGACGACATCCTCATATTTGCCGCCGGCCGAGCGCGGTATTTCGTCGAGATACACGATACTCACATCGAAATCGTACCCCGTCGCCTTGACAATCGCCCGCCGCGCCTGCGCTTCTTCCTCAGCCGAAAGTTCGCGCGTCACAACCAGCCGCAGTTCGATCGCGTCGGACCTGTCCTGATAGAGCTGAAACTGCCGTATCGGTTCGATCGGCTCCAGCCCGGCGCCGGTCAGCGACGCCCACACCCTTTCGCCCGAAGGCGTGACCAGCATATTACGCGAACGACCCAGAATGCGCCGCAGAACCGGTAGCCCGCGGCCGCTTTCGCAAGGCTCGCCGACTTCGGCGAAATCCCCGATTTCATAGCGGATCAACGGCATCGAGAAATTATGCAGCGGCGTGACCACGACACGGCCGACTTCGCCCGGTTTGCAGGGCGCGCCGTCATCGTCGAGCACTTCCACGAATATGCCTTCCGCCTGCACCAGGTAATGGTCGTGCTCGGGGCATTGAAAGGCGACCAGCCCGACTTCCTGCGTGCTGTAGACGTCGGCGAGCGATACGCCCCAGACCGCCGCGCAATCCTTGCGCACCTCCGGGTCGACGACTTCGCCGAAGCTCACGATCTGGCGCAAGCCGCGCGGCTTCCTGCCGGTCTCCACGCTGCGGCGGATCAACGCATGCAGATAGGTCGGATAGGTCATCAAATAGTCCGGTTCTTCGCGAATGATCCAGTCGAGAGTCTCCTCAACCGGCTCGTGCACGTCGCGGAACAATATCGGTCCGGACGGGAATCCCTCGACCCATTGCCCAGGCTTGCCTTCCTTCGCCGCCTCCACCGATGCACCGGAGAGGCGACGGATATAGGCAACCTTGCCGCGAAAATCGCGGCGATGCGCCAGATGATCGCGCAAGGTCAGCGCCGCGAAAATCCGCCCCGTCACACCGTTCCGTTTGACCGTAACCGCCTCGCCGGTCGAACCCGATGTCTGAACGTCGGTGGCTTTCCCATGTTCCTTCAGCGGCCGCCGCGTAACCATCGCGGCGCCTTGCTCCTGGATATCGCGGCGGCTCAATATCGGCAGGCTCCGCCACTGCTCCAGGCTCAACGGCCGTTTCGGCCTTGCGAACGCGGCCAAACTCTTGCGGTAATAGGGAACGGTCTGCGCCGTATAGGACACCAGTTCGGTCAACTGCCGCAGCTGACGCCGAAGGATGGTTTCGGGCGACAGATACTGCGTCGTCAGCAGCTGCCCCAGAATGGCCATGGTGACCGAGTTTTTCTCGTCGGTGAGCGCCGGCCACAAAACGCCGGGAACTACCGAAATCGGTACGGAATCGCTGTAATCGCTCGTGGCTTCCATTACGCCTCCATCATCCGCCACAATCTACGCCAACTCGTCGGCGACCTCAGATATCACGTCTTCGAATTTACCTCCAACGGAACGGGGAATTTCATCGACATAATCGAAGGTTACATCGAAATCCTGCCGGACCGCGCGGCATACCGCTTCGCGGGCGGCGGTTACCTCCGGCTCGGTGAGAGGTCTTGAAACGACCAGCCGCAGGCTGATTTCCCGAACCGATTTCTGGATCAGCTGCACCTGGCGGATGGCCGCGATATCCTCGAACCCGCACCCGGTCAGCGCGATCCAATGCCGCGACCCGTCCGCCAGCTTCATCATGTTGCGCGAGCGGCCATGGATTTTCCGTAGTACCGGCAATCCTCGGCCGCAGCCGCAGGCTTCCCCCACCTCGGCATAGTCCCCAAGATCGTAGCGAATCAGGGGAACCGAAAAGTTATGCAAGGGCGTCGCCACGATCCTTCCCGTTTCGCCCGGTGCGCAGGAGCGTCCGCGCTCGTCCAGCACTTCGACCAGATTGCACTCCGACTGAATGTGATAGAGCCCCGTGTCGGGACACTCGAGCGCAAGGAAGCCTGTTTCCTGCGCGCTATACATGTCGATCACCCGCGCACCCCAGCTTTCCTCGCACATTTTCCGCAGGCCCGCGTCGACGACTTCGCTCACGGCCGCAACCTGGCGCAATTTCGAAGGCTTGAAACCCGTTTCGTTGCTCCGCAGGATCATGCTGCGCAAATAGGTCGGATAAACCATCAGATAGTCGGGCTCTTCGCGCGCCAGCCAGTCCAGCGCGTCATTTACTCGACCCCGCAAATCGAAAAATACCATCGGGCCCGACCGATATCCCGCGGCCCAGCGGGCTTCATTGTCCGCCAGCCGGTCGGAAATAAAATCGTCGGCCAACCGCTTGAGGACGCCAAATTTTTTCGATGGGTTCCTGCCATGCCAAAGGTGATCCCGCAGCGTAATCGCGGCGTGGAACCCTGCAACGACTTTATTCCATTTGACCCGGACCGGCGCCCCGGTCGAACCCGATGTCAGGACGTCAAAGACGCCGTCATGCCCGGCCGGCGGCCGCTCCGACGCGAGGTCTTCCCCGGCATCCTGTATTTCCGATCGCGAGAGAAGGGGAATCGACTGCCATTCCGACAAGGTCAGTGCCTTTGTCCGATTGGCATATTGTGTCAATCGATCCCTGTAAAAGGGAACCGTCTGGGCCGCATGGCGCAATAGACCGGTCGCCTGCACCAATTGATGCCGGAGCAGGGTTTCCGGCGACCACCATTGCGACATTTCGAGTTGCGCCAACAGCGCAAATGTCGCGGCATCGCGGTCGTTTGGGAACGCCGGCCACACGATTCCCGAAACATTGGATCGGGGAACCGGCTGGTTCCGGCGCGTTTCAGCGCGCATCGACTATCCTACTCCATGCCTCACCGCTGTCATGTACCACCGCATCCTTCATCGACATCGCCGATCAATCCACAACTTCGGACAAAATGTCTTCGAGCTTTCCGCCCGCCGAACGCGGAATTTCATCGACCTGCCTTATTACAACGTTGAAGGATCGGGGCACGACGCGGTACACCGCTTCGCGTGCTCGCGCTTCTTCGACCGCTGTCAGCGGCCGCGTGGGGACTATTCTGAGCTCTACCGTCTCGATTGTTTTCTGAATGAGCTGCACCTGCCGGACCGGCGCCATTTTCTCGAAACCGCAAGGTCGAAGGGTCAGACCGAAACGGGAACCGTCCGGCAGCCGGAACATGTTCCGCGTGCGGCCGTCGATGCGATCGAGAACGGGAAGGCCGCGTCCGCAAGTGCACGGCGCCCCTACTTTGGCAAGGTCGCCCAGTTCATAGCGGATCAGAGGGGTTGCAAAATTATGTAAGGTGGTGACGACGACCCGGCCGGTTTCGCCGGGGCCGCTCGGACATCCTTCATCGTCCAGTATTTCGACCAGGTTGAATTCGGCCTGGATGTGGTAGCCCTCGGCGTCCGGACATTGCAGGGCAACGAATCCGACTTCCTGGGCGCTGTACAGGTCGACGAGCGGTACATGCCAACTTTCAGCGCAACGCGCGCGGAGATCGCTGTACACGACCTCGCCGAACGTGCTCACCTGCCGTAATTTCGCCGGTTTGAAACCGTCCGCGTCGCCCGCTTCGATCAACGCGCGCAAGAAGCTCGGGTAAATGTTCAGATATTCGGGATCCTGCGCCGCTACCCACTTCAACGCCTCTTCGACCGTGCCGCCGACGTCGAAGAATACCGTCTCGCCCGACCTGTAGGCCTCGGCCCAGTGCACCGAGCCGCCCGCTTGCGTGTTTTTGACGATATCGTCGGTCACCCGGCGAACGGTAGCAACCTTGCCGCGAAAATCGCGCCGATGCCAAAGGTGATTTCGCAGCACGAACGCCGAATGCAACCGTTTCGTGACGGCATCCTTCTGCACGACCACCGGCTCGCCGGTCGAGCCCGAGGTCGTGACATTATAGGATTTTCCGTGCCCGCCCAACGGCTTGTCAGGCGTCAATTCATCACCGGCCCGTTGTATATCGGCGCGGGTCAGCAACGGTATCCGCCGCAGCTCCGACAACGTCAACGGATGGGAAGGATCGGCGAATGGCGCCAGCCTTTCGCGATAGAACGGCACGTTTCGGGCGGCAAACGTGACCAATTCGGTCGCCTGACGCAGTTGGTGCCGCGCTATGGCTTCCGACGGCCACCATTGCGTCATTTCCAGCTGCGCCAGAAGCGAAAACGTCCCAGCGTCGCGGGCGCGCGGAATGGCGGGCCATACGATGCCCGGGACACCGGAAACCGGCACGGGATCGGGGCGGTTGATTTGACTGCTCAACACCTGCCAACAGCCATGATTTGCACGTTACCTGTCACCCGCCTGTACTCAATCCACAACTTCGGAAATAACGTCTTCGTATTTTCCGCCGGACGAGCGGGGAATTGCTTCGACCCGGTTTAGCGTGACGCTGAAGGTCCGGGGAACGACCCGGTAGACCGACTCTCGGGCCCGTGCCTCCTCCTCCTCCGTCAACGATCGGGACGCGACAAATTTGAGCTCTACCGCCGCAAGCGATTTTTGCACGAGTTGGACTTGGCGGATCGGCGTAATCTCCTCGAACCGGCAGCGGCCGGGCGTCACGCCGAAGCGGGATCCGTCCGGCGCTCGGAACATGTTTCGCGCCCGGCCGTAAATCGCATCCAGTACCGGCAAGCCGCGCCCGCAACGGCACGGCTCCCCGACCAAGGCAAAATCGCCAAGGTCGTAGCGGATCAGCGGCGTTGCGAAATTGTGCAAAGATGTGACGACGACGCGGCCGATCTCGCCCGGCCCGCACTGTTGTCCGTCTTCGTCAAGTATCTCGATCAGATTGAACTCGGATTGCACGTGATAGCGGTCGCATTCCGGGCATTGCAGACCCAGGAATCCGGTTTCCTGGGCGGCATACCTGTCGACAATCGGGACATTCCAAACCTCCGCGCATCGTTGGCGCAAATTGGGATCGAGGACTTCGCTGAACGTCTCTATCTGCTTCAGCTTCGCCGGCCGAAATCCTTTCGCTTCGCCGACGTCGATCATCGCACGCAAATAGGTCGGATAGATTGACAAATAGTCCGGCTCCTCCCGCGCAATCCAGTCCAACGCGTCGTCGACCGATCCGCCGATGTCGAAAAACACGATCGAGCCCGACCGGTATTCGGTGCTCCAGTGCGCCGACGTTGCTTTTTTGGCGTTCTCCACGACGTCATCCGTAAGCCGCCGAATGACCGCGACCTTGCCTCGAAAATCACGCCGGTGCCACAAGTGGCTCCGCAGGACGAACGCCGATTGGATCCGACCCATCACCCCATTCCACTTGACGACGACCGGCTCGCCGGTCGAACCGGATGTCGAGACGTCGAAGTTCTGTCCATGACCGTTCGGCGGCTTCTCGGGTAGAAGAGCGTCGCCGGCCCGTTGCAGATCGGATCGGCGCAACAGGGAAATTGTCTGCAATTGTTGCAGCGTCAGCGCACGGGACGGATTGGCGAATGGCGCCAACCGGTTGCGATAGAAAGGTACATTTTGAGCGGCAAAACTCACGATTTCGGTCGCCTGGCGCAGTTGGTGCCGCAACAGCGCGTCCTGCGACCACCATTGGCTCAACTCAAGCTGCGCCAGTACCGAAAACGTCGACGCCGCGGCCGAGCCGGGGACCGCGGGCCATACGATACCGGGCATGTCCGATTTCGGAGTCGGTGCGTATTCCTGGTTGCCTGGGTGGGTCATTCTAAGCCGTTGGCCTTCAAACGGAATACCGATCGTCACGCCTCAAACAACTACCGTCATGCGGAACCTGTCAAGAACGACGGGATTCTTTACAGTCGTAGAACGGGAGGCAAGTGGTTGATTCTACGGATTTAACCGCCATTTTTCCCGGCATTCGTGCGAAAATCGCCGGCCGGACTGTCGGAATTCTTTACAATTCGCCAGCCTACGATAGGTAAAACGCGTATAACCTATTGATAAAAAACATATTTCAAAATGTGTCCCGATTCTTGCTGTTATCAGCTGGATACTGCAGTGGGATTACCGCAATTGAAAGTTTCGTTAAGTCATATGACAGGTAAAGGAGTAACCTCATGACTATAGACAGTGGCTTAGAGCCGAAGAAGTTGGAAGGCGCTGCGTTGGCGGACAGCCTCCGGAAGAAGTTGGGGGCCGTCGCCCTTGCGGGCGCGCTGGTGCCGCTCGCCGTTGCCGGCAGCAGCACCGAAGCGGACGCGGGCACCCCTCCTCCAGACCTACGCAGCTCGCACGTCGAGGGTTTCGTCAGTCCGGAAGGCCCAGAGTTCCGTTATTCGTTCGAAGTGTTCAACACCACACCGTTCCCCTCGGGCTCCGGCTCCGGGGGAGGTTCCGGTTTCGGCGAAAACATCATCGTCGACTGGGAACTGCCGTTGTTCTCGCTGCGCGGGATCGACATCGAGAGCATCACGAGTCCCGAATTCTGGTCGTTCGAGATCATCCGGCCGGATGGCCGGATCGTCGTCGGCGACCGCGACGACGATGAAGACGGGTTTAGCGACATCTACGGCGGTGGTATATTTGGTGATGAAGGTCCCTACGGCGAGTATTTCTGGGACTGGGAGGCCATAAACGATCCAGTTTTCGCCCAGAACCCCGACGTCTACGGCCCAAATCCGGACCAGTTCGAGGACCCGAACCTGATCCTGCACTGGTACGCGGAGGAATTCTTCTTTGGGATCTTCGAGCAGGAGAGCCTCGGCGAGCCGTTCGATCCCGAACTCGGCTTCCCGCACACCTTCAGCTTCCTGGCGGAGGACGGCGCAACCAACGTGCCCTATGAGGCGAGTTGGTTCTTCCAGGAGCAGACGATCGGCGACCCGCCCTCGCCGCAAGGCCAAGGTGGCATCCCGATCGGTATCCCGAACAACAGGGTCCCGGAACCGGGCATGATCGCCCTGTTCGCGACGGGCCTGCTGGGTCTGTTCGGGCTAAGGCGCCGGCGCAAGTCGATTTAGCCTTACTTGATCGAAAGAGCGGCGCCGGATACCCTCCGGCGCCGTTTTTCTTTGGCGGACGGGCCGCCTACGTGATCCCTAGGGGTCATTATCAACGCTCGTTGGTATAACATGCGCATCCTGCTCGCGATCCACAACGCCTATACCGACAACACCAGCGGCGCCGCGCGCGCGACCCGCACCTTGATGGAATGGCTCGTCGAGGCCGGTCACGAATGCGCCGTCATCGGCACCGCGCGGTTCGACGCCAAGCCGCCCGACGACATCGACGTCCATCTTTCGGAACTGGGGTTTAACCTGGACAGGCAACCCGCGCCCGAAGGCTTCCTTGAGTTCCTCCGCGGCCGCGGGGACGAGGGCATCGGTTGCGATACGGTCCGCTTCGCGATGAACGGCGTGCCGGTCGTGATGCTCAAGACCCAACACAATCAGGCCGGCGAGCCGGACCGGACCGAATTCGAGCAGTTCCTGTACCATTTCGACATGCTTGTCGCCGCGACAAGGCCGGACCTGGTCATTACCTACGGTGCGCATCCCGTCGTCTACGAGTCGATGCGCCGAGCCAACGCGCAAGGCGTCACCACGCTATTCTGGCTCCATAATTCCGGCTACGAAGACAAACGTCATTTCGAATATGCGGACTACGTCCTGACACCGTGTAACTTTTTAACCCGCCATTATCGCGATACCGTCGAAATAGAAGCGACCGACATACCGCCGGCGATCAATTACGACGAAGTATACGCCGGCGAAGAGAACCGGACCTTCCTGACCTTCATAAACCCGTCGCCATCGAAGGGCGTATCCCTGTTCGCCCGCCTCGCCGACATGCTGGGTTCAGCGCGGCCCGACATTCCGATCCTCGTCGTGCAATCGGCCGCCGACGCGACGTTGCTCAACTCGGTTCCGGGAATCGATTTTTCGAACTATCCGCAAATTCTCGCAAGCCCCCCGGTGCAGCGACCGGCGGACTTCTTCGAGCTGACGAAAATCCTTCTGGTGCCCTCGGTGTTCCGCGAACCGTTCGGGACGGTGGCGGCGGAAGCCATGCTGAACGGTATTCCGGCCCTGGTCAGCGACCGTGGCGGCCTGCCGGATACGGTCGCGGATGCCGGAACCGTTCTGCCGCTGCCCGACTGGCTGACGCCCGAGACCAAGCAGATCGTCGAAATCGAAGATGCGCAACCCTGGTTCGATGCGGTCTGCACGCTGTGGGACGACCAGGACGCCTATCGAGCAGCGGCGGCGAAAGCGCGCGACACGGCCGATCGTCTATACGCCGAATCGGTGCTGAAGGCGCGTTACGTCGAATACGTCGAAGGGCTCTGCCCGGAACTGTATCTGCCATCCGCCGATTTGGATTTCGACTCCGACGATCTGATGTGACGCCGATGCGGGTTCTGCTCGTCATCCACAACGCCTACACCGACCGGACGAGCGGCGCGGCGCATTCCATGCGCACCCTTATGGAATGGCTCGCCGATGCCGGGCACGACTGCCGGGTCCTGGCGACCGCGCGATTCGACCTGGGCGCACCGCGAAACATAAACGCGCATCTCAACGGTCTGGGGGTCGCTTTGAAAAGGCACCCGCCGCCCAAACGCTTCACGAAGTTCCTGCGCGGTAAAGGCCGGCGCGGGCGCGGGCTGGGCTATGTCGAGTTCGAACTGAACGGCATCTCCGTCACCATGCTGCCGACCCGGCACAACAACCGGCAGCAACCGAACCGCCGCGAGGCGGAGCAGTACATTTTTCATTTCGAGGAGATCCGTGAAGCGGCACCGCCCGACCTTGTCATTTGCTACGGCGATCACCCCGTCATCGGAGAAGTTCTGAGACGCTCCTGGACAAGCGGGATCAAGACATTATTTCGGCTGGCCAATTATGGCTATGAGCGCCGCGACTATTTCGAACATGTCGATCACGTGCTGGTTCCGAGTCCCTTTCTGGCCCGGTATTACCGCGACACGGTCGGTATCGAGTGCACCGGCATTCCGTCGCCGCTGAACTATCGGGATATCGTGGCGCCGACCGAGGATCGCGCGTTCGTAACCTTCGTCAACCCGTCCCCGCAGAAAGGCGTAGGGCTGTTCGCGCGGCTCGCCGATATGCTGGGATCGATGCGGCCGGACATCCCTGTCCTCGTGGTGCAGTCGGCCACGGACGCTACCTTGCTGAACTCGATCCCGGGCATCGATTTCTCGAAGTACCCGCAGATACTGGCCAGCGAGCCGGTCGCGCAGCCGGCGGATTTCTTTGCGTTGACGCGGATCATTCTCGTACCGTCGGTCTTCAACGAACCCTTCGGACGCGTCGCCGCCGAAGCCCTGATCAACGGCGTCCCCGCCCTGGTCAGCGACCGCGGGGCATTGCCGGATACGGTCGGCGACGCCGGAACGGCGCTGCCGCTGCCGTCCTGGCTGACGCCGGAGTCCGACCGGATCGTCGATGTCGGGGAAGCGCAACCCTGGTTCGACGCCGTGTGCGGCCTGTGGGACGATGAAGCGGCTTACGCCGCCGCCTCCGCCAGGGCGCGCTCGGTCGCAGGCGATCTCTACGACGAAGCGGCCCTTCGACGGCGATACGCGGAATTCATCGCAGGGCTCTGACCGGAATGCCGCGCACGTCTTCGCGCAAACGAGAAAAGGGCGGTCCGAAGACCGCCCCCTTCCGAATTCTATTCAAGCCCTGTCGACTAGGCGGCCAAACTCCGGCGGCGGCGCATTGCCGCCAGGCCGATCAGCCCGATGCCGAGCAGTGCGAGCGCACCGGGCTCCGGCACGGACACGGGGTTGAAGACGCCGAACGTTCCAACATCGTCATCGCCGGAATCGATGGCGGTCATGGACCATCCCTCTTCACCGAACGTTTCAAATAGGAATTCAATGATTATAGGCGGTCCATCAAGCAGGGGTCCGAATAATGGTTCGACCGCTGCGACGCCGCCGATTGTGACAAACGCGAATTCGTCAGGAACGCCAAACAGCGTACCCAACGCGAAATCGATACCCAGCAACTCGAACCCGAAAAAAACGCCGGAATCGGAACCGAAGTGGAAACCTGCGACATCGGACGCACCAAAAGGTGTACCGAGCTCATATTCGGTCAAGGTCAAAAATGCCTCCGCGCCCTCAACGCAATCGACGACGCAGCCGTCGCCGGAAAATATGAACGATTTGTCTGAAGGTGGGGGGAGCCCCCCTCCTGCACTTGCCGTAGAGGCGGCAAACAATAGCGCCAGCGCCGCAATAAATGGGCTAAATCTCATCTTTTCAACTCCTCCTGCCACCCGGATCGCACCCAGGCACCAATACATGAAAGAAAATAGGTACTATAATCCTACTTTTAAGCAATATTCATACCATTTAAAATATTATCTTTATTTCAATAACTTACTGACAAACGGTTCGACGGAGAAGCCAAAACTGTAAAGTATTCCGACACTCTAACCGCTCACTTACAGTATATTTTTTCGGAAAATCAAAGACTTACACTCGACCATCCAGCTTTCCGGGAGTGTAAAGAATACCGACACCAACATTTGTGAACGTTGTTTTCACCGCTTGACAGCAGCGTACCCCTATTCTTAGGTCGATTCGACGCCGCGAACAGAGACCGTAACCATGCGCTTCGGCAGACGATCGTTTGTTTTTTGGACTTTAGGGCTACTTCTTTGGGCGCGCGAAGCGGCGGCGGCGCCGATCGGCGGCCGCCGCCAGCAAGCCTATCCGCTCACCGCCCTGGCGCCTTATCTCGATATCCTGATCCCCCGCGACGAGACCGGTTCGGCGACGGATTTCGGTGTCGATCGGACGCTCATCGACCAGGCCGGAAGCAACAAGCGGCACATGCGGCTGTTGCGCGCCGGGTGCAAATGGCTCGATTTCGAAGCGCGCAAGACCGGCTCCGCCGGATTCGCCGATCTCGATCCGGCCGCGCAGGAAGAGATCGTCGCCAAGGCGGCCGACGCCCGCGGCCGATCCCTGCCGCGCGTCTTTTTCAATGTCACGCGGCGCAACGCGTTTCGCGCCTATTACGCCGATCCGGCGAGCTGGCGGGACCTCGGATATCGCGGACCGCCGCAGCCGGAAGGCTATATGGACTTTACCGAGGCGCCGCGATGACGGAAGTTTTCGATGCCATTGTAATCGGCTCCGGCGCCGGCGGTGGGGCGGCGGCCTGGGCGCTGGCGCGGCGCGGCGTATCGGTCCTGCTGCTCGAGGCGGGCCCCGCCTACGACCCGTTTACCGATTACAAGCTCGACCGGCCCGATTGGGAATCGCAGCACTTCCCGGCCAAGGTCTCGACAAAGGGACGGCAAACCGTCGCGCCGCTGCAGAAGCTCGAGAAAAAGTGGAGCCACTTGAAGTCCCAAAACCGTCATACCGGCTACTACAATCCGGGCGAACGGCGGGCGAACTGGGACTACAGCCACGTCGTCGGCCTGGGCGGTTCGACCCTGCACTTCACAGGCGAGGCGCACCGCATGAATCCGCGGGCGATGCGCATGCGCAGCCGCTTTGGCGTCGCCGCGGACTGGCCGATGGACTACGCCGAGCTGGAACCGTTCTATCTGGAAGTCGAACGCCTGATCGGGGTCGCCGGTCCGACAGTGGACACGATGCGGCCGCGCAGCGCGCCGTTCCCCCTGCCAGCACACGGTCTGAGCTATGCCAGCCGGAAGATTGCCGAGGGCTGCCGCTCACTTGGCCACGACTTCGTCGCCAACCCCCGCGCGGCCTTGCCGGAACCTTACGACAATCGCCCGGCCTGCAATTATTGCGGCCAATGCAACCGCGGCTGTCCGCGCACCGACAAGGGCAGCGTCGACGTTACCTTCATTCCGAAGGCGGTTGCGACGGGGAAATGTACCGTGCGTACCGAAGCAACGGTCACCCGAATCCTCGCCGGCGCCGGGGACCGCGTCACGGGCGTCGAATATGTCGACGCGGCGCGCGCCATGCACAAGGCGGAGGGCCGCACTGTGGTCGTCGCCTGCGGCGCGGTTGAAACACCGCGGCTGCTGCTTGCCTCCACGAACGAACACGCGCCGGACGGGCTCGGCAACGAGTCCGGGCTGGTCGGCCGAAACTTCATGGAGACCCTGTACTGGATCGCCAGCGGCCTGCACGACGAACCGCTCGGCAGCCACCGCGGACTGCCGGCGGACGCCATCTGCTGGGACTATAACGCGTCCAACGCGATCCCCGGAATCGTCGGCGGTTTCCGCTTCGGATCGGCCGTACAGGAAGCGGACCTAACCGGTCCGAAGGCCTATGCGACCCGCGCCGTCGGCGGCTGGGGACACGCCCACAAGCGCGCCATGCGCAAGCAATTCGGACACGCATTGTCGGTCGGCGCGATCGGCGAGAGCCTGCCGCACCCGGGATCGTACATCGATCTCGACCCAACCGCGCGCGACAAGAACGGTGTCGCGCTGGCGCGCATCCACAGCTACCTCGACGAGACCGAGCTGGGCCGGCTCACTTTCATGGCCAGGAAAGTGCGCGAGGTCCTCGACGCGTCGGGCGCCGGCGACATCTTCGAGGAATACGGCGCCTATGACGGTTTCCAGCCGACCCATGTCTTCGGCACCTGCCGCATGGGCGCGGATCCAGAGGACTCCGTCGTCGATCCATACGGCCGCTGCCACCGATGGCGCAACCTTGTCGTCGCCGACGCCAGCGTCTTTCCCAGTTCGGGCGGCGGCGAATCACCGGCCCTGACCATCGAAGCCCTCGCCGTGCGCGGCGCCCGCCGCCTCGCCGATCGCGCAAAACGCGGCGAACTTTGAAGTAACAAGTGGTCCAACACGATTACCGCCAAATGGCGCTTGGCGGCAGACCGATCGGGCCATAGGGTGCGCGCCGCCAGTTATTGAACGATGAGAGACGACGATGACCGATCAACCCGTTGGCGCCCCCTTGGACTGGACTCCGGCCGTGGCGCCCGACCGGACGCCGATCTCCGGAACCACCGTGACCCTGGAGCCGATCGATGCGGACCGCCATGGCGAATCCCTGTGGCAAGCCAAAGGCGACGATCCGGCGCTGTGGACCTACCTGTCCGACGATCCTTTCGAAGGCTTCGCCCCTTTCGAGACCTGGCTGCGGAAATGCGGCGAACCGGACGATCCGCTCTGTTTCGCCATCGTCGACAGGGCGGACGGCAAGGCCAAGGGGATGGCCAGCTATATGCGCATCGTGCCGGTGCACGGCGTGATCGAAATCGGCTCGATCTGGTTCGGTCCGAAAATCCAGCGTAGCCGGCAGGCGACGGAATCGATCTACCTGCTCGCCCGGCATGTGTTCGAGGAACTGGGATACCGTCGCCTGGAATGGAAATGCGATTCCCTGAACGCGCCGTCGCGCCGCGCCGCGGACCGCTTCGGCTTCACCTATGAGGGGCTGTTCCGGCAAGCCATCGTCTATAAGAACCGCAACCGCGACACGGCCTGGTTTTCGATGCTGGACCATGAATGGCCGGAAATCCGCGCCGCCTTCGACGCCTGGCTGGCACCGGAGAATTTCAGCCCGGACAGGGCGCAGAAGACGGCGCTGGCCGCGCGGCGGGAGTCCTCTTAGCACACCGCCGTCCACCCCCACCCCGACCCTCCCCCATCAAGAGGGAGGGAGAATTAGCTGCTCGAATATTCATTAGTTCCTTCCCCCTTGGCGGGGGAAGGTTAGGATGGTCCGAACCGGCGACATAGGTAACAGAGTAGACCGG
>CAYLTU010000121.1:6989-16597 GCA_964386465.1 uncultured Rhodospirillaceae bacterium | reverse complement strand
AAGATCTCGAAGAGCGGCTGATGCGCGCGCTCGAAGCCGGCCGCGACGCCGGCGGACAGCATGGCGGCCAGCAATCGGCGGCACTCCTCGTATATGACACCAAACCCTTCGCGAGGGTCGATCTGCGGGTCGACGTTCACGAGGAACCGGTCGGCGAGCTGCGCCGCGTGTTCGACGTGTTCCGCCCGGCGATCCCTTATTACAATCTTCGTCTGGTCGACGCCCGCGTCCCGCCGCTCGACAAATGGCTGGAAGACCGGTGATTGACGAATAGGGCGCGGGTGTTCAAGGACGTCTATTCCCAATATCCACGCCGGAAACGGCCTCGGGATCGAGGCTCCACAGATCGGCGGGATTATGGTTGCGGCCCTTGACCGATTTGGCGAACCAGATCCCGCCACGATACCCGATCGCCCGTGAGACTACCGGCTACGGACCGACCCGGGCGCTGACCCGCCATTCCCGTTCAGCCACTACCGGCGGCGCTATGACCGGCGTCGGATAAGGCGCCTCCTGATAACGTTTCAGTGTCCGGTCAGTTCCCCTCCGGCAAAGACGTGTTGGAGAGAATTTCCCGGTGGCGCGCACGGTCCTCATCGAATTCGTAATACAGTCCGTCGACATATTCTTGAATCGTGAATTCGGGATTCATTTCCAGCGCACGTGCCGTCTGCACTTCCACCTCGCGCGACATACCGGCATTCGCGAAACAGCCTGCGGCATCTGCGTGATAGCCATATCGGGGAAACGCACATTTCGAGAATTCCGCACCGGCTTCAGCGAATTGCCCTGACATCATCAGGGCCCTTCCCAATAGGTGCGCCCACATGGGCGATGAATACGGATCGAGCCGCATTGCCATGCGAATCCATTCGAAGCCTTCGGCCGGCCTGCCGAGCCAGGTCAGCAACTCGCCCTTCTGGGCGTGCAGGCGGGGGTCATTCGGGTTAAGGGTGAGCGCGCGTTCGTTGTGATGCACCGTACGTGCATTGTCATTCATCTCGATCGCGATCTCGGCCTGGATGCGATGGGCCTCGACTTCATTTGCATCAAGTTTGAGCGCTGTCGAGACAGTCTCGATTGCACCCTGGACAAGCGCCCTGGGATTGGGAAGAAAGCCGCGTCCAACCGCTTGACCCAGAACACAGCCCTTCCACGCATATGCGGCGGCGTAGGTAGGATCGAGTGTGATGGCTCTGTCGATCAGGTCCAGCGCCTTGATACAATCGTCCTTGGTGAATCGGTGATGATGAATCTTACCGGCGAGGAGAAGCTCATAGGCCGCCATTTTCTCCGGCGGCTTACTACCAATCCGTCTGGCTTCGGAGCTCTCGATGCGCCCGGGAAGGACGGCGACGATGCCACGCGCCAACTCGTCCTGTAATTCGAAGATGTCGTCGAGATCACGGTCATAACGGTCGGCCCAAACGTTCTTGCCGGTATCGACCTCGATCAACTGGGCGGTAACGCGGATACGGTTGCCCGATTTTCGCACACTGCCCTTGACAACGTAGCGCACACCGAACTCGCGATGGATGTCCGAATAGCGATCTGTCCGGCCTTTGTAGGTAAACGATGAGTTTCGCGCGATGACGAACAATCCGGGAAACCGGGAAAGCGCGGTGATGATGTCCTCGGTGATACCATCGGCAAAATACTCCTGCTCGACTTCGTCGCCGACGGCATCGAACGGCAGGATCCCAATCGATGGCCTGTCATCCTCCTCAGTCGAGCGTGGTACGGGATGACTTATAACGTCCGCCTCGGCGCCGGATTCCACGGGGCGACCTCGCTGAGCAAGGTTTTTCTCATAACACGCGCGTGTCTCGTCTTGCGGAGCGACGCCGAGTTCGGTTTCTAGGATCGAGACGCATTGGCGATACTGGTTGAGGGCCTCATTCCACCGCCCGGCTCTTGTTAGGAGTCGCATCGCAGCGCGGTGAGCCTCCTCGCGGATCGCATCCAAGGACAAGAGCCTGCTCACCCAACCGATCGCCTGATCGTAATCTCCATCCCTCTCACAGAGGTCGGCCAATTCCGAAAACGCGCGGATGGCGTTTTGCATGCATCGCGCCCGCTCGCCCCGAAGCCACTCCTCGAACGCTTCCTCACGCAAATCGAAGCCGTCGAAAAACGGGCCCTTGTAGAGTGCCGCCGATAATTCCAAAGACTCCCGGTCGCTCCGATCGATCGCCCGATCGAATGCGGCAACGTCGGAACGGAGCACCGCGCCGTCTATCGCGAGGGTATCCGCCTCCACAATCAGCGCGTTTCCATCCGTGCCGTTCAAGGCTTTGCGCAATAGCGTTAGGGTCTGGCGCAGGCTCCCGCGCGCTTGTTGATCGCCTCGCCCTGCCCAGAGCAAGGTCGCGGCCTTGGTCCGTGAGACCGGCTGACCGCGACCGCAGGCGAGGTACGCGAGCAATCCCTTCGCCTTCTGCGAATTGATGGCGATCACAGAGCCGTCCGGCGCGTACAGTTCAAATCCGCCGAAAAGATTTAATTCCAGCATAGCCAAACCAATTTTTTTACGAGGCCTCAACGAAGTTGCGCGGTGCCAAGCGAGCACCGCATGCGCCATTCTAGTTTAGGGCCGAACAAAACCAAACCGGCCTAATTAACGCCGGATCGAGTGGAATTCGCGAATTTTTCACGCCAGGCAAGCTATCCCACGGCACTTATTGACGGCGGAATCACGGGGCTTGGCGAGAATAGCCTTATTGAAACGCCCTCAACGTCAAGTCAAACGGAGACATCCTATGAGCACCGCCGTCGATCGCAATTTTTCCACCACGGACACCTATGTTGATGACAAATCGGGGCGGCACGAACGCAAAGCCGCCGCCACTCAGTTCGTGGGCTCGATCCCGGAAGCATATGACCGGCATCTCGGTCCCCTACTCTTCGAATTCTCCGGCGCCGATATGGCCGCGCGTGTCGCCAAGCTCCACCCCCATTCGGCCCGCCTTTTAGAGGTCGCATGCGGTACGGGAATTTCGACAGAGCATCTCTGGCGCGCGCTCGGGCCTGAGGTCGAGATCGTAGCCACCGACTTAAACGAGTCGATGCTCGACTACGCCAGGGAGAAACGCGGTAACCTTAAGGGTATCAGCTTTCGTCAGGCCGACGCACAAGCGCTTCCCTTCGACGACGCCTCTTTCGATACCGTGGTCTGCCAGTTCGGGATCATGTTTTTTTCCGACAAGGCAAAGGCGGTCGCCGAGTTTGGCCGCGTCTTGAAACCCGGCGGCAATCTCGTGTTCACGGTATGGGATTCGTTTGAAAAAAATCTGGTCGCCGACATCTCAAGGAAGACCATCGCGAGCTTCTTCGAGACCGATCCGCCCGATTTTCTGACTGTACCGTTCGGCTTCTACGAGATCGATACGATCCAGAACCTGATCAACGGCGCGGGCTTCTCCGTCCGGGAGATTAGGACTGTCTCCGATACAATTGAGCGCCCCGAGGCGCTCAGCATCGCACGCGGCTTCGTCGAGGGTAACCCGGGAATACTGCAAATCCGGGAGCGGGGCGAGGCCGACCCCGAGGAAATCATCCAGGAAATTGCCCGCGCGGTCTTGGAAATCTATGGCCCGGAGCCGGTTCGTATTCCGCTTCAGGAAATTACGGTCGTGGCGGAGAAAGCCTGACCGGCGAACGGCATTTCCGTCTCAGATCGATCCGGGACTCCGCCGAAAGGGATACCGAAACAATTGAAGCATTTCTCCGCGCGCGCGAAATCCAACAGAAACAAAGCGCGCCTATGGTCGTCGAACCGAAAGAAAGAACAGGCAGACTCAAAAAGGGGGGTACCGCATGAACATCTTTATCGTCACAGAGCGCGGGCAGCCAGCGCACGTCACCTACTGCGAAGAGGAAGCAAGCCGGCACTTCGACCAGGCGGTGGAAGAAAGCGACACCGGGACTATCGTCCTGATAGCGGTCGCGACCAGCGTCGCCAACACCAGTATCCTGCGCCACGAGAAATACGGCGCCTGATGCCCCGCGGTGTCTTCAAAGGACGGTTGGGGCAGTGCCGCCGATATCGTACCCTCGCCGTCCGACGGGGAGAGAGCCTATGGCGCGCCGATCATGAGCTGCAAGCGAATTTCCACTTCAAGGCCGCTATAGCGGTGTCCTTATACCTTGCGTGATACAATGGAAAATTTTCTGGAAGCCATCATCGGATCGACGGGCGATGCCATTATTACGGCCGACGCCGGTGGTCTCGTCATCACGTGGAACCCCGCCGCGCAAAGAATATTTGGCTATGGCGAGGAGGAGGCTCTAGGTCGGCCGTTGACGATTCTCATGCCCGAGCGTTTTCGCGCGAAGCATGACGCCGGGATCGATCGGGTCGTGCGGACCGGCGAGACGACGGTCATGGGCCAGGCGTTACCGCTCACCGGTTTGCACAAGGATGGCCGCGAATTCCCGATTGAATTGTCGCTCGCCACCTGGGTAATGGATGAAGGCCGGTATTTCAGCGGTATTATTCGGGACGTAAGCGATCGCAAGGAATTGATCGACGAGCTGACCGAGTCGGAAGAGCGCATGCGGGCGATTATGAATTCCGCCAACGATGCGATCATCTGCGCCGATGAATTAGGCCGGGTCATGCTTTGGAACCCGGCGGCGGAAACCATGTTGGGCTATCCGGAGCAGGAGATGCTTGGGCGGCCGCTCACCGCGATCATCCCCGAACGCTATCGAGCCGGACACGAGGCCGGGATATCCCGAATGCGCGAGAACGGTGAGGCGCATGTCATAGGCAAGACGGTCGAACTCAACGCGCAGCACAAAGATGGCCGTGAGTTTCCAATAGAATTGTCCTTAGGCACTTGGACGACCGGTAATAAGCGTTATTTCAGCGGGGTCATCCGCAATATCACCGATCGCAAACAGTCCGAAGCGGATATCCAGCTGGCCAATCGCGCTCTGGACGAAAAGAACAGGGAACTAGAGGGGCTTTCCGTAAAGCTCGCGAAGTATCTTTCGAAGCAGGTCTACAATTCGATCTTCAGTGGCCAGACCGACGTTCAGGTCCAATCGTATAGAAAAAAACTGACGGTCTTCTTCTCCGACATCCAGGGCTTTACCGAGCTTACCGACAGCATGGAAGCTGAAACCTTGAGCAGTCTCCTCAACAGGTATCTCAGCGAGATGTCGTCCATCGCCGAAAGATTTGGAGGAACCATCGATAAGTTTATCGGCGACGGTATCATGATTTTCTTCGGCGATCCCGAAAGCCGCGGCGAGAGGGAAGATTCCTTAGCCTGTGTCAACATGGCGCTCGCCATGCGTCATCGGCTACACGAATTACAGGACGAATGGCTCGACGAAGGTCTGTTGGATCAGCTCAGTGTTCGGATCGGCATCAACACCGGCTTCTGTACGGTCGGAAATTTTGGTTCGGACGAACGGCTGGACTATACAATCGTGGGCGGGCAGGTAAACGCGACATCCCGGCTCGAAACCGCAGCGCAACCTGATCAGATCCTGATTTCGCACGCGACCTACGCTCTGGTTAAAGACGAAATCTACTGCCAGCCTGTCGGTGAAATCGCCGTCAAGGGGATAGGACATCCGATTAGGACCTACGAAGTCGTCTCCACCCGCGACGATTATCTGCGTGGTGTCAGGCCGATCTCCTATTCCGGCGATGGATTTCGTGTGATGTTGGACCCTATGACCCTGACCCAAGAAGAGCGTAAACGAGCGAAAGAATCATTTTACGAAGCCATAAGCGTCCTTGATGAGCTGGGCGAGGAAAACTCGTAACCGGAATACTCCCCATGTCCGGAACGGGTTGGAAGCGATCGTAGACGGCACGAAAACGGACATCCGAGCCGGGCCTTGAGCGAACCAATGGCCGCGGCGCGGGGCGCCCTAACTATTCCCCCGCGCGGCGATGCGGTCGGCGCGGGCGATCAGGCGCTGGGCGCGGATGACGATCGGGATATCGATCATCTTGCCGTCCATCTCGAACGAGCCGCGGCCTTCCGCAGCCATCGCCGCGTCCGCCTCGATGACCTTGCGGGCGTAGGCGACGTCTTCCTCGTTGGGGCTGAATTCCTCGTTCAGGATCGGTACGTTGGCGGGATGGATGCAGGAGGCGCCCTCGAAACCGAACTTGGCCGAATGGCGCACGACTGTCCGGAAGCCATCCAGGTCGCTGTAATCCGCCACGGTGCCAATCAGGCCCATTGGAGTGAGGCCTGCGGCGCGGGCGGCGAAGATCGATTGCTGTTTGGGGTAAACGTAGACCTCTGGATCGGGCACGAAACCGCAATCGAGGGCGAAATCCTCGCCGCCGAGCAGCACGGTGTATACCCGGGGATGCGCCTTGGCGATCGCGTCGATCGTAAAGAAGGCGTCCGCCGTCTCGACCATCGGCAGCAGCCAGGTCGAGCCGACGGTCATGCCGCGCGCGGCCTCCAGCTCATCGACCAATTCCGCGATGAGCTTTACATGATCGGCGCTCTGGATCTTCGGCAGTTTCAGCGCGCAGATGCGCGGCGACACGGCGGCCTCGATATCGCGGATCGCCAGTTCGATCGGCCGGTTGATCCGCACCAGGACGTCGGCGCCGTTGCGCGACACCTTGTCCGCCGCCGCGTCGATCAGGGTCCGGGCATGCGCCTTCTCGGCGGGCGGCACGCTATCCTCGAGATCGAGGATGACGCCGTCGGCGCCGCGCGTATGCGCCTTGTCGACAAAACGGTCGACATTGACCGGGACATACAGAAGAGACCGCCACACCGGCCGATTGTTCGCCGCATCACTCATGTTCATTTCTCCCTCAACTATCCCACCTCCATCGTCATTGCCGGGCTTGACCCGGCAATCCAAGGTGAAGCGTGCGCTTCGGCATGGATCCTCGGGTCAAGCCCGAGGATGACGCGAAGAGAGGTAATTCCGTCCAATACCAAGCATTCAAATTACGCCGCATTCTTGCAAGTCTATCAATTCCTCCGCATCGACACCGATCCGGCCGAGGATTTCCGCGTTGTGCTGGCCGAGCGACGGCGCCGGGCGCGCGAAGCCGCCGGGCGTGCCCGACATGCGCGGCGTGATGTTGTGCATCGGCACCGTGCCCATCTCCTCGTCCGGCAGGTCAACGATGATCTCGCGCTCGCGAAAATGCGGGTCCTGCATGATCTGTTCGATATCGTAGACCGGCGCCACGGTGACGCTTTCGCGGTCGAACACTTCCATGCATCCCACCAGGGTGCGGTCGCCGATCCAGCCGCCGACGATCTCGTCGACTTCCAGCCGATTTTCTACCCGGTCGGCGTTGGTCAGGAATTTGGGGTCATGGTTCATGTCGTCGCGGCCGATGACGCGGAAGATGCGTTCCGCCATCGACTGCATCGAGCCCGACATGGCGAGCCACTTGCCGTCCTTGGTCGCGTAGACGTTGCGCGGCGAGGCGGTGTTGGAACCGCTGCCGACCCGCTCGCGCACGTCACCCGTCACCTGATGCCAGGCGGGCTCGGCGCCGAGGATCGAGAAGATCGGCTCCAGCAGCGACAGGTCGATGACCTGACCGTCGCCGCCCTTCACCTCACGCTCGCGCAGCGCGATCAGCACCGACATGGCGCCGGACAAGCCGGCGATCATGTCGGCCATCGCCAGCGGCGGCAGCACCGGCTCGCGGTCGGCGAACCCGTTGCGGTCGGCGAAGCCGGACATCGCCTCGACCAGGGTGCCGAAACCGGGGCGGTGCTTGTAGGGGCCGGTCTGGCCGAAACCGGAGACCCGCACCAGGATCAGTCCCGGGTTGCGCGCGTGCAGCACGCCGGGGCCGAGACCCATTTCCTCCAAAGTGCCGGGACGATAATTCTCGATCATCACGTCGGCCCGGTCGACCAGACGCAGCAGGATATCCTTGGCCGCGTCCTGGCGCAGGTCGAGCGAAACGCTTTTCTTGTTGCGGCCGTAGACTTTCCAGGTGACCGGAATACCGTCTGTGACCCAGTGGCGCAGCGGGTCGCCTTTTCCCGCCGGCTCGATCTTGATCACCTCGGCGCCGTAGTCGGCGAGCTGCAGGCTGACCATGTTGCCCGCCACCAGGCGCGACAGGTCGAGGACCGTTACGCCGTCCAACGGACCTTTGAAATTTTCGTCGAATTGCGGCACCACGCCCTCCGGTCGTCCATCCTGCGCCTAATCAAGGCGTTCTGTATCGGGTGCCGCAAGGATAAAATCCCGGAACAGCCGCACTTTTTCAAGGCGGCCTTTCGCTTTCGGCCAGGCAAGATGGTAGCGCCGCCCGCTGGAAACGCTGATCGGGAAGGGTGCGACGAGCCGGCCGGACCGCAGATCGGCCTCGACCGCGTGCGCCGGAGCGATCGCCGCGCCCTGGCCCTGGATCGCCGCCTCGATGGCCATTGCAACGTCGTCGAAAACCGGCCCTTGGAACCCGTATCCGCCGGCGAAGCCGACCGCGGCAAACCAATTGGTCCAGGCGTCCGGATAGGCGGTCAGGTGCAGCAATGTACTCTCGGCCAGCACCGCATGACTGTCGGGCACCGCGCCGGACGGGCTGCAGACTGGGGTCAACCGCTCGCGCAATATCTCCAACGAATCGACACTCGGCTCGTTCGCCGGTTCTCCGAGCACCGCGATATCGATACCGTGCATATCGGCCGGCGAGGCGATATCGCGCAGATGTACGGACAGCGCCCGATGCGCGCGCTGGAAATTTGCCAGCCGGCCGATCAGCCACCGGCTCGCCACGGCGGTCGCGCCAACGATCAGAACCGACTCGTCCGGACGGTGCATGATTCGCGCCGACGCCGATTCCAGCCGCGCGAGCGCTTCCCGTACATCCGACGCGTAGCGCTCGCCGGCGAAAGTCAAGACGATGCCGCGCCCGGCACGGCGGAACAACGGCTGCCCGATATAGGATTCGAGGGTCGCGATCTGGCGGCTGATCGCGCCCTGAGTCACGCCGAGTTCGTCCGCCGCGCGCGTATAGCTGAGCAGGCGGGCGGCACATTCAAAGGTGCGCACCGCGTTGAGCGGCGTGCGAAACGGGCGTTCGGACATGTTTCTTTCAATTCATTACTTTTTCTCATAATATAATCGCGAATTCGTCGTTTGTCGATTTCAGACCCCTTCCGGCACACTGCAAAGGCGTCAAACGAGAGGAACGTCATGAGCCAGAGCGACCAGAACGCCGGCATCGCCCACCTTCGCACCGGACTCGGGGCCAGCCATGTCGCCTTCGTGCAGGCGAACTGGCACAAGGATATCGTCGACCAGGGACGCGAGGCGTTCCTCGAAGCCTTCGAAGCGGCGGGCGGATCGGCGGACCGGGTCAGCGTCTTCGACGTGCCCGGCAGCTACGAGATTCCCCTGCAGGCGAAGCTGCTGGCCAAGTCCGGCGACTACGCCGCGATCGTCGCCGCCGGCTTCGTCGTCGATGGCGGCATCTACCGGCACGAATTCGTCGCCCGCGCCGTCCTCAACGGTTTGATGAAGGTTCAGCTCGAAACCGAAGTGCCGATCATCTCCATGGTCCTGACGCCGCAGCAGTTCCACGGCCATAGCGAGCATGTCCGCTTCTTCCAGGAGCACTTCAAGATCAAGGGCGCCGAAGC
>CAYLTU010000121.1:0-6889 GCA_964386465.1 uncultured Rhodospirillaceae bacterium | reverse complement strand
TAGCGCCGCCCAGACATCGCCACAGAGTTGCCCGAGAAACGGCGCGGTGCCGACCTAGCCGCGCCGTCTTCGCGCGTTCTCCTTCCCGACGAACCGGATCGGGAGAGACCACATGCGACGGATCGTGCTTTTATTCGCCATCTTGGCGATCGGAATACAATCGGCCTGGGCCGCGCCGACGGCGCCAGACCGCGCCAAGCCGCCCGGCGTCGGCATGACCTTCCGGGGCGACGGCGTGGAAGTCCAAACCGCGCCCGCCTTGCGGACCGAGGTGCAGATCGACGTCAGCGGCGTAGTCGCCCGCATCCGGGTCCGCCAGACCTTCCGCAACCCCGGTGACGGCTGGGTCGAAGGTGTCTACGTCTTCCCACAGCCGGAGAAAGCGGCGGTAGACACGCTGCGCATGAAGGTCGGCGACCGGGTCATCGAAGGCGAGATCCGCGAGCACAAACAAGCGCAGCGAATTTATGACAACGCGAAACGCGACGGCCAGCGCGCCAGTTTGATCGAACAGGAACGGCCGAACGTCTTCACCGCTTCGGTCGCCAACATCGCGCCGCGAAGTGAGATCACGGTCGAAATCGGCTTCCAGCAGCGGCTGCGCGTCGCCGACGGACTGATCGGCTTGCGCTTCCCCTCCGTGGTCGGCCCGCGATTCATTCCCGGCAACCACGCCGTCGCGAGAGTCGGGGGCACGGGCTGGGCCATGAACACCGATCTCGTCCCCGACGCGGAACGGATCACGCCGCCTGTCCGACACCCGGCAGCGGGTCAGAAGAATCCGCTCGCAATTACGGTAAATCTCGACCCCGGCATGCCGCTGGCGATGCTGCGCAGCCCGAGCCACCGGATCGACGCGGCGGACAGGGGCGCGGACCGGTTCGAGGTCACACTGAAAGGCAGCGACAGCCGCGCCAACCGCGACTTCGTTCTGGAATGGCGGCCCGATACCGGCATGGCGCCATTCGCCGCGCTGTTCCGCGAAATCAAGGATGGCGACACCTATCTGATGGCGATCATCGCGCCGCCGACCCGCAAACCGGCCGAACAGCCGCGCATCCCGCGCGACGTGATCTTCGTGATCGACACGTCCGGGTCGATGCATGGCGACTCGATCAGCCAAGCGCGCGCCGCGTTGCGCTTCGCCTTGCAGCGGCTGCGTTCGATTGACCGGTTCAATATCGTGCGCTTCGCCAGCGACGCGACCGCGCTTTACGATTCAGTTCGCCCGGCCAGAGGAAATCATCTGGCGCGCGCGGTCCGTTATGTCGAAAGGCTCGAATCGAACGGCGGCACGAACATCGCCGCCAGTCTCGTGCTCGCTCTCGACGGGCGGATCGGCAGACCGCGCCTGCGGCAGGTCGTGCTGATCACCGATGGGTCGGTCGGCAACGAAGCCGCCTTGTTCCGGCATATCCGCCGCGATCTCGGCGACAGCCGCCTGTTCACGGTCGGCATCGGCAGCGCGCCGAACAGCCATTTTATGCGCCGTTCGGCCGCCTTCGGCCGCGGCACCTTTACCCATATCGGCAACCACGGCGACGTCGCAACGGTCATGTCCCGGCTGTTCGAGAAGCTGGAACGGCCGGCCATGACGCAGATCGCGGCGACCCGGGACGGCGCCCCGCTGGCCGATCAATGGCCGATCCAACTACCCGACCTGTATCACGGCGAAACGGTCGTCTTTACCACCCGGGTCACCGGGAAGGCCGGCACTTTGACAGTCGCCGGCGACCGCGGCGGTGCGGCCTGGACGCGCCGCTTCGACATCGATGCGGCCCACGACGGCGTCGGTATCGCCAAACTCTGGGCGCGCGATGGTATCGCCGCGCTGATGGACGGGTTGGCGCTGGGCGCCGATCCGGCAACCGTGCGCCAAGGGGTCCTCGACTTGGCGCTGCGGCACGGATTGCTCAGCAAATACACCAGTCTGGTGGGCGTCGACCGCACGCCCGCGCGACCGGCTGACGCCAGCCTGAAGCGGCGAGCCATTCCAGGTGAACTGCCGGCCGGCTGGACCTACGCCAAGGTCTTTGGCAGCCGGAGCGGCACGGCGGCGACCGCGAGCCTTCTGATCGGCGGTACCGCATTGTTCGCCGGGTTCCTGCTGCTGCTGGCCCGCCGGCGGCGGACGGTATGAGGCGTAGTGCGACGCTGCTCGCCGCCCTGCTGATCGGCGTGGGGTTCTGGCAGATCGCAGCCGGCGGCTGGATCCACGTCAAGGCGACCATGGCGCAAGGCCTGCTCGCCGCCGCCTGGACCCGGGTGCAATTGGGTGTCGAGCAACCGCATCCCTGGCCGTGGGCGGACACCTGGCCGGTCGCCCGTCTGCGGGCGCCTCGATTTGCGGAGGACCTGTTGGTCCTGGCCGGCAGCAGCGGCCGCACCCTGGCCTTCGGGCCGGGCCATGTCGACGGCACCGCCGCGCCGGGCGGCGGCGGCATGACCGTCATCGCCGGGCACCGCGATACGCATTTCCGCTTCCTGCGCGACCTGGTTCCGGGCGACCGGCTGAACCTGACGGGCCGGACCGGCGCCGTGAGCGGCTATGTCGTGCGGGCCCGCCACATCGTCCACAAGGACCGGGCTCGACTGGCGATGGACCGGCCTGGCCTGGCGCTGGTGACTTGCTATCCGTTCGACGCGGTCACGGCGGGCGGACCGCTGCGTTACGTCGTCCTGGCCGAGCCGGACGAACCGCTCAGCACGATGCCGATGACGACGGCGGCAGCGCCGCCCAGGTGATACAGGTGCAGGGTCTCGCCGAGAAATGCGACCGATAGGATCGCCGCGAAGACCGGCAGCATATGCGCCGTCAGCGCCACCCGGCTCGGCCCGACCAGTTCGATTCCGCGGTTGTAGCAGATATAGGCGATGATCGACGCGAACACGGCGACGTAGCCGACGGTCCAGACGGCATTGGCATCGAACGGCATGGCGCGGACAGTGGCCGTCTCCCACAGATAAAATGGCAATGTCATCAGCAACCCGAACGCCATCATGCCCGCCAGCATCGCATTGGGATGCAGGTCCGCCGGCCGCCGCTTGACCAGTACGGAATAAAGGCTCCAGGCGACCACGGCGGCGACCATCCAAAGATCACCCGTCGTGAAGCGCAATTCCCCAACGACCGTGGGATCGGCGCGGGTCACGATGATGACGATACCCAGGGTCGATAGGACGATCCCGCCAGTCTGCCGCCGGCCGATGCGTTCGCCCAGTACCGGCCATGCCAACAAGGGTACGAGCGCCGGCGTCGCCGCATAGATCAGCGCCGCGTTGAGGGCCGTCGTCGTGCTCACCGCGATATAGAGGAAGGTATGAAAGACAAAAACGCCTAGCAGCCCGAGCCCGGCGAGCAGGCGCCATTCGCGCCGCATCACCGGCCATTGCCGGCGGATCAAGGGCAGGACGAAGGGCAGAAAGATCGCCAGCGCGACCGTCCAGCGCCAGAAGGACAGTCCGACCGGCGGCACCACCACGCTCGCCGCACGGCCGATCACGATGTTTCCGGCCCAGAACAGCGCGGCGCTGGCCATCAGGGAATATGCGAGAGGATTGGGGGACCGCATGGACCCGCACGATAACACATCGGCCGGGCCGGGACGCCACGCCGCTGAGACCAAACCTAAGGTTTGCCGCTCGGTGCGCGTAGAATTGTATAAAGCGTGACACGGCGGATCGATTTTCACCGACGATTTCCTATATAAAGAACCATGACCGACGCACCCGGACTAGCCGAAGTATCGCCCGCCTTCCTGACCCAACTGGAAGCGCGCCCGGCGTTCGAGCGCCCGCTGACCGAAGGCGGCGTCCGCTTCGACCTGAAATCCGAATACCAGCCCGCCGGCGATCAGCCGCAGGCGATCGGCGAGCTGTCGACCGGACTTACCGAGGGCGAGCGCGATCAGGTCCTGCTGGGCGTTACCGGCTCGGGCAAGACCTTCACGGTCGCCCAGGTCATCCAGAATCTGCAGCGCCCGACCCTGGTGCTGGCGCCGAACAAGACCTTGGCGGCGCAGCTCTATGGCGAGATGAAAGGCTTCTTTCCGAACAACGCGGTCGAGTATTTCGTCTCCTATTACGACTATTACCAGCCCGAAGCCTACGTGCCGCGCACCGACACCTATGTCGAAAAGGAATCCTCGGTCAACGAACAGATCGACCGGATGCGGCATTCTGCGACGCGGGCGCTGCTCGAGCGGGACGATGTCGTTATAGTCGCTTCGGTCTCCTGCATATACGGCATCGGCGCCGTCGAAACCTATTCGCGCATGACGACGACCGTGAAGGCCGGCACGCAAATCGACGCGCGCAAGCTGATGCAGCAACTCGTCGAACTGCAATACCGCCGCAACGACACCAGCTTCCAGCGCGGCGCCTTCCGCGTCCGGGGCGATACGATCGAAATTTTCCCCGCCCATTATGAGGACCGCGCCTGGCGCGTCACGATGTTCGGCGACGAGGTCGAATCGATCCATGAATTCGACCCGTTGACGGGCGAAAAAATGACGTCGCTCGAATCGGTCCGCGTCTATGCGAACAGCCACTATGTGACGCCCCGCCCGACCCTGATCCAGGCGGTCGAGGGCATTAAGGCGGAATTGAAAATCCACCTTGAAATGCTCAACGCCAACGGCAAGCTTCTGGAGGCACAGCGTCTGGAACAGCGCACCGTCTTCGATCTGGAAATGATCGAGGCCGCCGGATCCTGCGCCGGCATCGAGAATTATTCCCGTTACCTCTCAGGCCGCAATGCGGGCGAACCGCCGCCGACCCTGTTCGAATATCTGCCGGACAACGCGCTGCTGATCGTCGACGAGAGCCACGTCACGGTGCCGCAGCTCGGCGGCATGTACCGCGGCGACTTCGCGCGGAAATCGACCTTGGCGGAACATGGCTTCCGCCTGCCCTCCTGCATGGACAACCGGCCGCTGAAATTCGAGGAATGGGAGGCGATGCGGCCGCAGACGATCTATGTCTCCGCGACGCCGGCCGGCTGGGAGTTGGAGCGCACCGGCGGCGTTTTCGTCGAACAGGTGGTGCGGCCTACCGGCCTCATCGATCCGGTTTGCATCATCCGGCCAACCGAACACCAGGTCGACGATTTGCTGGCCGAGTGCAAATCCTGCGTCGAGCTGGACCAGCGCGTGCTGGTCACCACCCTGACCAAACGCATGGCGGAAGACCTGACCGACTACATGGTCGAGGCGGGGCTGAAGGTCCGCTACATCCATTCCGACGTGGAAACCCTGGAGCGGATCGAGATCATCCGCGATTTGCGGCTCGGCGTGTTCGACATCCTGGTCGGCATCAACCTGCTGCGCGAGGGCCTGGACATCCCGGAATGCGCGCTGGTGGCGATCCTCGATGCGGACAAGGAAGGCTATCTGCGCTCGCGCACCTCGCTGGTGCAGACCATCGGCCGCGCGTCCCGCAATATCGACGGCCGGGTCCTGCTCTACGCCGACAAGATCACCGATTCGCTGGAATACGCCATCGGCGAAACCAACCGCCGGCGCGAACGCCAGCAGGCCTATAACGCGGCCCACGGCATCACGCCGGAATCGATCCGCAGCCAGATTTCCGACATCCTCGACTCGGTCTACGAGCGCGACCACGTCACCGTCGATACCGGCGATGCCAAGCTGAAACACCTCGTCGGCATGGACCTCAAGACCTACATCAACGCGGTCGAGGCGCGCATGCGCGCCGCCGCCGCCGATCTGGAGTTCGAGGAAGCCGCCGCGCTGCGCGACGAGATCAAGCGGGTCGAGGCGCACGACCTCGACATGCCGGTCGACACCGTGCCGATCAACGCCAAGATCGCCGCCAGCATCCAGTCGGTCCCGAGCGGCGTGCTGCTGAAGGGTCGCGGCAAGGGCAGACGTAAGCGGCGCAGCGCGCGGCGCGGCATCTGAACGGGAGTGAGCCGTCTTGATCGACGAATCCGCCCCACCTTATCCTGACGGCATTACGATACCGAAAACAGCCCTCGTGACCGGCGCGGCGCGGCGGATCGGCCGGGCAATCGCTTGCGATCTCGGCGCCTGGGGCTGGTCCGTCGTGGTGCACTACAACCGCTCCGCCGAAGAGGCCGAAGCGGTTGTCGGCGAGATCGAGGCCGCCGGCGGAAAGGCGGCCGCCTTGAAAGCCGACCTGGCGCTTGAGGCAGAAACGCGCCGGCTCATGGTGGAGTCGGTCGACCGGTTCGGACCGATCGGCTGCCTCGTCAACAACGCGTCGCGTTTCGTGCGCGACGAATTCGACACGGTGACACGGGCCAGTTGGGACGCGCATATCGAGCCCAATCTCCGCGCGCCCTTCGTGCTGTCGCAGGACATGGCGGCGGCGTTGCCGGACGACAAGGACGGCGTCATCGTCAATATCATCGACCAGCGGGTCTGGAACCTGACGCCGCACTTCCTGTCCTACACCTTGAGCAAGACCGGATTGTGGACACTGACCCGGACGCTTGCCCTTGCGCTGGCGCCACGCATCCGCGTCAACGGCATCGGACCGGGTCCGACCCTGCGCAACGTCCGGCAGTCCGAAGCGCAATTCCAGCGGCAACAGGACTCCGTACCCTTGCAGCGCGGCGCGTCCTCGGAAGAAGTCGCGCGCGCCGTCCGGTTTATTATCGATTCGCCTTCGATGACCGGACAGATGATCGCGCTCGACGGCGGGCAGCATCTCGGTTGGGCGCAACCGCCGGCCAGCGCCGAACCGGACGAGTGATTCGGCCCGCCGATCAATCCTTCGCCTCAAAGGCTACCGCCAACACCCTGAATGGAAAGGACTTCTTTTCTCCGTCGGCGGCCGGCAGTTTTGCACAACCCGTTAGCGTAGAAAGACCGCTCCGCCAATTCTCCATTTTATTTTTAATTTG
>CAYLTU010000120.1:0-16625 GCA_964386465.1 uncultured Rhodospirillaceae bacterium | reverse complement strand
GTTACCTATGTCGCCGGTTCGGACCACCCTAGCCCTCCCCCCTCAAGGGGGAGGGAATTAAATATTTGATTTAATGTACTTATCCCTTCCCCCCTGGCGGGGGAAGGTTAGGATGGGGGGATAGCGCGAGATCGAAGAAATTGCGGATTTAGAGAGGCAAACATGGGCGCCGAAGCCAGACTGAAGGAGCTGGGGATCGAATTGCCGGAACCGCTGGCGCCGGCGGGGAACTATGTCGGGGCGACGACGGTGGGCAACCTCGTCTACCTTTCCGGCGAGGGGCCGCGCCGGCCGGACGGGGTCATCTCGGGCAAGGTCGGCAGCGACCTGACCGTCGAAGAAGCGCAGGAAGCAGCGCGGCTGGTCGGGCTCAACATGCTGACGACACTGCGCAACCAGATCGGCAGCCTCGACCGGGTGAAGCAGATCGTCAAGGTCCTGGGCATGGTCAACGCCGCGCCGGATTTCAAACAGCACCCGGCCGTCATCAACGGGTTCTCGGACCTGATGGTCGAAGTGTTCGGCGATGGAGGCCGCAGCGCGCGTTCGGCCGTCGGCATGGCATCGCTGCCCTTCCAGATTCCGGTCGAAGTCGAGATGATCGTCGAAATCGAGTAGGCATGGGCAACCCGATCGGAAACGCCGCGGCGGACTTCATCGCGGCGGCGGGCACGCGAACCTACGCGCCCGACGTGATCGACATGGCGAAACGCTGCCTGGTCGACTGGATGGGCGTCGCGGTCGGCGCGGTGGACCAGCCGGTGTCAAAGGCCGTTCGCCAAACGGCGGCGAGTTGGGGCGCCGAAGGGCAAGCGCGCATGCTGTGCGGCGCGAAGACGGCGCCGGCGCTGGCAGCGCTGGTCAACGCCACGATGGGCCACGCGCTCGATTTCGATGACACCCGCGGCCACGCGCCAAGCCACCTCGGCTCACCGACCTGGTCCGCCGTGCTGGCGCTTGCGGAAGCACGCGGCGCGGACGAGGCGGCGGCCCTTAACGCCTTCATCACCGGCTACGAGGTCGCCGCGGTGCTGGGCGATGGCGGCATCGGCAACCGGATGCAGGCGGCGGGCTTCCATCCGACGCCGATCTTCGGGCGATTGGCGGCCGCCGCGGCGGCTTCGGTGCTGCTCGGTCTGGACCACGACCGGACCCTGAACGCACTCGGCGCGGCGGCGACGACAGCGGGCGGCATGACGGCGTCGTTCGGCACCATGGGCAAACCGTTCCATTCCGGCAACGGCGCGATGGAAGGCGTGCTGGCGGCGGAGATGGCATCGAACGGCTTTGCGGCGGCGCGCCACATCTTCGATGCGGCGGGCGGTTTCGCGGACACGCTGGTACAGCAGGACGGGCCGGGGCTGGGCACCGCAGCGTTCACCGCCGGGGAAAGCCTGTTCGACAACTCCTTCAAGCCATACGCTTGCGGCAAGCTGATTCATGGGCATATCGATGCCGCGCGCGAACTGCGCGCGCAAATCGATGGCCGGAAGATCGAGTCGATCCACTGCCAGGTCGCGGCGATCAGCGGCAAGCTGGTCGCCCACGCGATGCCGGCCGAACCGCTGCAAGGCAAGTTCAGCATCGCGTTTTGCGTCGCAATCACGCTGCTGGGCTACCCGGCGCAATTGGCCGATTTTTCCGCCGAACGGCTCGCCGATCCACGCGTGCGGGATCTGATGCCGCGCGTGACCCTGTCGATCAATCCGGATATCGGCCGCTACGGCGCGATCATGGATATCGTCCTGGAAGACGGTACGGAACTGAACGCGACCGTCGAAATTTCACGCGGCAACCCCGAAAACCCGCTGTCCTGGGACGACCTCAAGGCCAAGTTCGACGGGTTGGTCGCACCGATTTTGGGCGACGATTGCGATCCGCTGTACGAAACGCTCCGGTCGTTCGATCGGCCGGGTGCTCTGGCGAAGACACTCGAACTTATCGGCGAGCGGCGTTAGCGGCGCTACTTCCCGGTAAATGTCGGTATCCGCTTCTCGACCTTCGCCGCCACGCCTTCGACGGCATCGGCGCTGTCGAACACGGCGCGCACCATGTCGTCCGTATCGCCGCGATCGATATCGTACAGGAAGGACATCTGCTGGTTCATGATCGCCTTCATCGTCCGCATGGCAAGCGGCGCGTTCGCGGCCAGCCTGGCGACCAGTTTATCCGCCGCTTCGTCCAACCCTTCCGGCGTAGCGGTCCTGGCGACGACGCCTAAATCCTGCAATCTCGACGCGGGCAACGGATCACCCAGCAACAGGAACTCGCGAGCGACGAAGGGCCCCGCGGTTTCGATGATCTTCTTGGTCAGGAACCAGCCTGTCGTAACGCCGAGCTGCGGCAACGGCATGGCGAACCGCGCATTTTCAATGGAAACGATGAAGTCGCAATGCAGCGCCAGCTCGCACCCGCCCGCGATGGCGGCGCCCTGTACGACGGCGACGACGGGCAGCGGATAGTGCTGCACCGCCGTGAACATCGCCTCGATGTTGTCCGCCTCTTGCTGATCGACACCGCTCGTGCTGAGCTGCAGTCCGGAACAGAAGACCGGCCCCTCGGCGCGCAGCACCGTGACCCTTTCGTCGGCGTCCGGTTCGGCCTCGAAGGCCTCGCGGATCGCCGCCATCATTTCCGGGTTGATCGCGTTGCGCTTTTCGGGTCGGGCCAGCGTCACGGTACGCACGGCGCCGGCCCGTTCGATTCGGACCAGACTCATGATACGGTCACCGCTTACGGATCGACGCGCGCGGTGGCCGAACCCGTGACCACCGTCTTGCCGTCCTGGTTGATTGTCTCCAGAGCCAGATCGACGACCTTGCCGCCATCCTCGTCGCGCACCTCGACGACCGTCGCCTTGGCCGTCAGGGTATCGCCCGGCCAGACCTGGTTGGTGAAGCGGACGCCGTATTTCTTCAAACGCCCGTCGCCGACATAGTTGGTCAGCATCTTGCCGGTCAGCCCCATGGACAGCATGCCGTGCGCGAAAACACCGGGATAGCCGGCGACTTCCTTGCAGTACAGATCGTCGCTGTGCAACGGGTTGTAGTCGCCCGACGAGCCCGAATACATGACGAGCTGGGTGCGGGTCAGGTCATCGACGACGACCTCTTCATGGACGTCGCCTTCGTTCAACTGGCTTGCGCTCAATGACATCGTTCTTTCCTCCCTCAGCTCTGGTCGACCGGGCGTTCGGTCTTCACGCCGACGCCGCGCGAGGTGATGACCAGCTCGCCGTTCTGGTCGCGATATTCCTGGATCGTCTCGGTGAACATCAGCTTGCCGGCGCGCTTGCTTTCCTTCTCCCAGGTCTTGCCCGGCACGACGCTGACGGTCAGCTGATCGCCCGGCTTGAGCTGGCGGTGATATTCGAAATGCTGCTCGGCGTGCAGGCCGCCGCTGCTCTTGGGCTTCTCGCTAACGCTGGTCGGGTTCTTGCCCGAGCCGAACCATTCCTGGCTCGGACGCCAGCGCAGGAAATAGTCGGGGTCGAACTGGGCCACGGCGCGCGGGAAGGTCGGCGGCGCGATGATGTGCCCGACCTCCGTCGTCTTGGCGTATTCCTCGTCGTGATAGATCGGGTTCTCGTCGCCCACCGAACGGGCGAACATCATGATATGCGATCCCTCCACGGGCATCTTGATATCGTCGGCCACGGGTCGTCTCCTTATGCGGACATTATCGTTTCGCTGTGAAGGTGAATATTAGGCAGGCGAGCCGGATTTACGCAATCTTAGCGGACACAACCGACGCGCACTTATTGACGCACGAGACCCTTTCCCGCAAGACGCGGGATTGATAATTTCCTCCGCCCACCCGTTCTTCCCTTCCACCGAGACGAGCCCCCGCGATGGACAGCATTCCAACGCCCTTCGAACTGCCGCCAGCAACCGTCAAGCCGGAGTGGATCGACTATAACGGCCACATGAACGTGGCCTACTACCTGCTGGCTTTCGACGAGGCGTCGGAGACGCTGGACGCCTTCTTGGGCCTGTCGCCGGAATACCGGGAGAAGACGAATACCGGCACCTTCGCCGGCGACATCCACGTCGCCTATTTGCAGGAGGTCAAGGAAGGCGATCCGCTGCGCATTACCGGCCGCGTCGTCGCCTGCGATTCAAAGCGATTGCATTACTGGCTGGAAATGTTTCACGCGACAGAGGGTTATCTGGCCGCCACCGCCGAATACATGCTCCTGCATATCGACATGTCGGTGCGGCGGGTGGCGCCGATGGCGCCCGAGATCGTCGCGCGGATCGAACAGGTCCGCGACGCGCACGCGACGCTGGGGACACCGAAAGGCCTGGGAAAGGTGATGAAGGTCCCAGCCTGATGCCGCATCGCCTGCAACGCAGCCGGGCCAAGGGATGGCGCATGCCGGCAAGCGCCGTCTATGTCGGCCGCCCGACCCGCTGGGGCAACCCGTACACAGCCGGCAAGACGGGGATCGATCCGGAGAGTGGCGAACAAATCGATGTCCGCGACCGCGCCCACGCCGTCGCACTGTACCGCGCCTGGCTGCCAGGGCTGGAATTGCTTGACGGTTGCACCAACCCGCGAGAAACGTAGGTTGCAGGGGTAACAACGAAAATAGGCGGGAGCGCAGACGATGAGCTACGAAGACATTCTCTATGACATCGAAGATGGCATTGCGACCATCACGTTGAACCGTCCCCAAACGATGAACGCGATTACGCAGCGCATGAAAGCCGAGATGCACGGAGCCTTCGACGAGGCCGATGCCGACCGCGATGTCCGGGTCATTATCCTGACCGGCGCGGGCGTGGCGTTCAGTTCGGGTTACGACCAGGGAGACGGCAATGGTGGGGTTAGACGCACGGATCCGACCGGTAAAAGCATCGCCGAATTCATCGAGGGCTGGCAGCGCAACGACGGCGGAAACGTCGATCTATGGACCCATATGTGGAAACTCGGCAAACCGATCATCGCCGCCGTAAACGGCTGGGCGATGGGCGGCGGCTTTTGGTATCAGCTCGCCGCCGACATCACTATCGCCTCCGACAAGGCGGTGTTCGCCCAGCCCGAGGTCCGGCATATCTCGAACTCCACCTTCCTGTTCACCGCGCTGTGCGGCTGGAAGGCGGCCAACCGCTGGGCGCTGACCGGCGATCATTTCGACGCGGAAGAGGCGCTGCGGATCAACATGGTGAACGAGGTCGTTCCCCACGACGAACTGATGGAACGGACGCGGGCGCTCGCCGCCCGAATCGCGCTGACGCCGGAACCCGCCGTCCGGCTCAACAAGGCCATCGCCATGCAGGGGGTGCTGGCGTCCGGCGTCAACGCCGGGTTGCTGCTCGAAGGCACGTTGGGCGCGATGGCCCATTCCTCGCACAACGAATACCGCGAAAAGCTATTCGAGGTGCAGCGCGCGGAAGGCGTAAAGGCCTATCTGGAAATGCGCGACGGTCCGTTTCAGCCCGAGCCGATGGGCCCGCGCTCGGCCAAGGGCCGCGCCGCGCGGAAGGCGGAGAAAGAAAGCTGATCCGGTAACTGCAAATAAGATAAAGGAACCCGCGGGAATGCCCAATCACGTGAGCGGCGACCTTTTGTTCACCTTTGCCGTCGTCGCCGACACGCATGTGACCGAGGAGGACGCCACGGCTATCGATGGCTACGACGAGGACACGGTCAATCTGAGCGTGGCGCGATCGGCTTATGTCGTCCGCGAGCTCAATCGCCTGGCGCCCGACTTCGTCGTTCATCTCGGCGACATCACGCACCCGAGACCGGATACGCCGGCCTACGAGCAATCGGCCGGGGGATTTAACGCGGTCTTCGAAGACCTCGAATGCCCGCTTTACCTGGTGGCGGGAAATCACGATATCGGCGAAAAGGCCTATGCGGGCGAACCCCTGCCCCAACAGCAGCTAGAGCGTACCGTCAACGACAGCATGATCGCCGAATACGAACGGCAGTTTCAGGCGCAGTACTATTCGTTCGAGCACGAGGACTGCCTGTTCGTGATTATCAACGGCATGATCGTCAATTCGGGCCTCGCCTGCGAGGCGGAGCAGCGCCAATGGCTGGAATCCCTGCTCGGCGAGAACCGGGGACGGCGCATCTTCATGTTTTCGCATTACCCGCCCTATCTGTCGCACGCCGACGAGACAGGCCATTACGACGCCACGGACGAGCCGGGGCGGACTTGGTTGCTAGGGGTCTTGGAGCGCCACGAGGTCGAAGCCTTCTACGCCGGGCATGTCCATAACTTCTTCTTCAATCAACACGGCGAAACCAGTTGTTACACGATGCCGTCGACTTGTTTCCTGCGTCACGATTACCACGAATTGTTCCGTGTGGCGCCGGGTATGCAACAAGGACGGCACGACACCGCGAAGCTTGGTTATGCGGTTGTGCGAGTCCATGGCGAGGGACACGTAAATCACATCCATCGCTCCCATGGCCGCACCGACGACCCGGCCGGAGAGACCGCTCCCTTGCCGCCCGTTCACGGCCTGACGCCCGCGCGGGGCGCCGCCGGCCTCTATCTGCGCCAACCCTGGTGCGACAGCGCCGATATACCCACGCCCTGGGGGCTGGACGCATTCAGACGCAAGCGGATCCGAAACGATTATCCGCTCCTGGCCCTGTGGGAGATGGGGGTTTGCGACCTGCGCGTTCCCCTCGACGATCTCGCGGACGCCGAGACGCGGCGCCGCATGGATGAACTGACCGCCCTCGGCCACCGGTTCACCGCCTTTTCCTACGGCCTGCCCAAAGGGGCGGCGCGGCAGGCCCTAACCGACCACGGCCAAATCTTGAGCGCTTGGGAAGTTATCGCGCCGACGACCGGCGCGCCGGAATTACTAGGCGGTATCGCCGAGCTAAAGGGCGGGACGCCGGTCTATTTCAATGCTCACCGGGTGGACAAAGAGGCGTTCAGCCTCAGCCATGGCCTGGCCGCCGACGAACGCGGCACGGTCGAGGCGCTGCTCGCCCTCGACGATGCGAGGGAGGTCATCGACGGCATGGTCTTCGGCATCGGTTGGCGCGAAGAGCCGTTAGCGGCCATGGCGGCGATCCAGGACAGTGTCGACGGGCTGGGCGTCCGGGCGGCGGTCCATGTGCAGTTCGCGCACCGCGAGCCCTTGGATCGGGACGAATACGAGCGCCACGACGCCAATCGTGTCGCGGAGGCCGTAATCGGCGCGTTGGCGCAGAACGACCTGACGGTGTTTCTCGATAATTTCACCGGTATAGACCGGGGGTATTATTTCAGTGGCGGCCTGGTCGACCGGCTTTACAACCCACTTTCCAGCGCCCGCATCGTCCGCCACCTGCACGCCGCATTGCCGGACGGATGCCAAATCGGCGCGGTGCGTGAAAACGGCAACGACCGGTTGGTTGAGCTGCGTAAACCCGAAGGCGCGTTGCTGTTGCCCGCAACGGATAGCGCTACGCCGGCATCCGCGCCATCGCGCATGACGGGACGCCGGATCGATCTGACCAGCGGGAATATCGCGGCAGAGCCCCTTACCGGTCCCACCCTGGTCGTTCCCGAACAGGAAACCGCTTCGGCCCCCAAATCCTGAGCCATTCGTTACAACCGCTGCAATGTTTCGCGGGCATCAGGACATATAGTCCGCCAGTGCGTCATAGGTCCTGTCCCGGGATATCTCGTCGTGCGCCACGACCTGAATACGCAGGTCGGTCGTGCCGGCCTCGGCGTATGCCGCCAGCCCATCCAGCACGAGCTGCCAACTGCCGATCAGGTGCAGCTCGGAGGCGTCATCGAGGCCTTCATGCCTGGTGGCGTTGGCATAGGAAGGGTTCGACTGGTAGTGCGCCGCGATCTCCCGCGCCAGCACCTTCGCCCCCGCGATGTCGTCGGTGACGCAGATCCGCACCAGCGCCATGACGCGCGGGTCGCCGCTGCGGCCGGTTTTCTCGGCGCCGGCCTGGAGGTGCGGCAGAACGTAGGAGGATATGGTCCGCGGTCCGCATTGGCCCAGCGACGTGCCCTGTAGCCTGCCGCCGGCGAACCGCAGCATCCGCGGGCCGAGCGCCGCCAGCAGGATCGGCGTCGGTTGCGCCTCGATGCCGAGCTCGGCGTGCGCGGAGATCTGCTCGCCGTCCGTATCCGCCGGCTCGCCCGCCAGCAGCGGCTCCAACGCCTCGACGAACTCTCGCGTGAAGGAAAACGGCTTGTCCCATGAAACGCCGAGCACTTCCTCGGCATGGCGCCTTGAGGCGGCCCCGATGCCGAGGGTGAAACGCCCGCCGAGTGCGTTCTGCGCGGTCCGCGTCAGCTGGGCGAGCCCGATCGGGTGACGGCCGTACAGCGGCACGACCGACGTGCCGACTTCGCCGATGCCCGGGAATTCGCCGCCGATGCAGGCCAACGCCATGATGGGATCGATGCCCATCGCGTGCGAAATCCAGAAACTGTCGAAACCGTTATCCTCCGCAAACCGGGCAGCCTCACGCGCTTCGTCCAGGGAAGCCAGCGTCGTACCGCCCGCCAATCCCCAACCGATACCAAAGCGATCATTCGTCATGCATCAAACCCTTCATCAATGTTGCCCGAACGGCGCCGACGACGACCGTCTTGATTAGCCGGTCCGGACAGTTTCGCATAACCGACACTATACCGCCTTCCCCGATGTCGCACGACACAGCGCGATGGCCGCTCACCTCGCACGCACCAAGGTGTTTCCAATGACGGCGTGGCGGCGGTCAAACCGCCTTATGTTCATGAGGATGATTAAGGTCATTCGCCGCAATGACTTCCCGCAACGGTCAAGATTCAATCCCTCGACCGAGGGCCGGCAAGTGTCGTTTTCGGGCTGGGTTTTGCCAGAGCGCGGCTGCTAGACTTAGGCTATGTCAGAGGGGATCCAACCTAGACACGCGGCCGTCGCAACTTCGGACGTTGTGGGCAATTCGCGCCTTTTGGCGCGCAGACGAAACCGGCACGGTCGCGATGTTGGGCGCACATGGAGTGGAAACGATCAATCCCAAGACCGCTGAAGATGACGTACGAATTGTCAATTCAATGGGCGACGGCCTGCCGGTAGAAAAATTTTCTCCGTCGCAACCCTTTCAACTTGCCGGATAAATTCACATGACCATGAAGATTTGGCATCAGAGCTACGCTCAGCTTGATGCCCATACCGTGTATCGCGCCGCTCTTGAAGAGCACCTCAATTCAGTGGCGGCGCCGGAAACCGAAATCGTGATCCACGGGATGGACCCGGCGACCAAGCCGGCCTTCGAAACAGGAAAGAAGGATCTCGCATATCCCTATTTCCAGTTTCTCCACGCCAATCAGTTTCTGGATTACGTCATGCAGGCCGAGCGGGAAGGGTACGACGCGTATTTAATGAGTACTTTCCCGGACCCGTATCTCGACATTGCACAGACGCTGGTGGACATACCGGTGGTCGGCTTCGGCTTCAGCTCGATGCATACCGCGGCCTATCTCGGCCGCCATTTCGGAATCATCTGCTTCTTGGAAGATCTGATGCCTTATTACGTCGAGAATGTCCGAAAGTACGGACTCGAGCGACTGGGAGGCGATATTCGCTGCCTTGGACTATCGTACACGGACATTCATGCGGGATTTGAGGATCCGAGCCTTGTCATCGAAACCTTCTCCAAGGTGGCGAGGGAGCTGATGGAAACCGCTGGCGTCGACGTCATCCTTGCCGGTGAGGGACCGCTCGGATTGCTTCTGCACAAAAATGGCATTCATCGTATTGACGACGCGCCGATCATTGACGGGTTTGCAACAACCTTGAAGACAGCGGAGATGCTCGTATCGCTTCGGCGCAGCAGTGGGATGAGTGTTGCACGGCGCGGCTATTTCCATCACCGGCCACCGCAGCAACGTATCGACGAGCTGCAAAAATTCTATTTCGGTTGAGAAGGACGATGGCGCCGCTTTGAGCGGCACAATACCGCTCGCCGGAATTGAGGTTCCAGTTGATAAAGGGGATAGAGGGGACTTTACTATTATTGTTCAGAAACTGGAGAATTCGACGGACCGCGCGTTACAGTACCGACCACGGGGACGATCAAAGATCAGAAATTATCTAAAAGGGTAGCGTCCCTTTAGGTTTCACGAGTTACGTATCAGGTTTCCGCTGAACTTCGACGCCATCTTCCAGTTACTGACATGTTGGTCATTAAACTCACAATGTTGTCTATTTCGAAGTTAGGAAGCCAATCGGTTGCATGAAGTTTCGATAACGCAGATTGCACCCTTTCCTCCGCGAAAGGCGGCAATTCAACATTTCCACATTCTCGACTAGCAAACGAAAATAATGCCTCTGCGCGCAAGTACAACTCAACAGTAGATTGAAGCGTAAATTCGAAATTATGTCGCCCAAGGACACGAGTCGTCCCTGTTAATATTTCTGGATTGTTCAATTTATTCAAAACGTCGCCTAAGCGAGCATTTTGAACTTGATGGCAATGCATCATGTCTACGATTTGGTCAGCATCTTCACTATCTAACAACACCGTTACAGTTTGCCTCAAGTTACGACGATGACGACCACCGGCATCCTGTCGGTACGCAGGATTCTCAAAACGGTTGACCGGCATCGTGCCGATATGCGTCGCTGAACGGCATTGTTCGATTAAGAGCCGTTAGACAGCGGTGGGAGGGAGATCGCCATGCAAGCGGATTATGTCATCGTGGGGGCCGGGTCGGCCGGCTGCGTGCTCGCCAACCGGCTGACGGAAGATCCCGAGACGCGCGTGATCCTGCTGGAAGCGGGCGGCAAGGACTGGAACCCCTATATCCATATTCCGGCCGGTTTCATGAAGTTGCTGGATCACCCGACGCTGACCTGGGGCTTTAAGGCGGACAAGGATTCAGGTCTGAACGGACGTGAGATCGTTTATCCGCGCGGCAAAGTGCTGGGCGGGTCGAGCTCGATCAACGGCATGATCTATATACGCTCGCAGCCCGAGGATTACGACCACTGGTCCCAGCTCGGCAATCACGGCTGGAGCGGCAACGAAGTCTTTCCCTTCTTCCGCAAGGCCGAGAAATGGGAAGGCGTGGCGGACGCGGTGCATGCGAAGGAAGGCCCGCTCTATACCGCCCCGACGCGCGACCAGCCCGCGCTGTGCCAGGCCGCGATCGAGGCGGGCCGGGAGATGGGCTGGGAATATCGCGAGGACCTGAACGATCTGCCGCACGGGCTGGGCGACCATATCGGCTGGGTTCAGCAGACAAGAGGCGGCCGGTTCCGCGCCAGCACCGCGCGCTCCTACCTGCGCCCGGCGATGGGCCGTCCGAACCTGCAAGTCGTCACCAATGCCCTGTCGCATAGGGTCATTCTGGACGGCAAGCGCGCGGTCGGGGTCGAGTTCTCGCGCGGCGGCGCCCTGGAGCGCGCGGACGCGGCGGCGGAAGTTATCCTATCCGCCGGCGCGATCGGCTCACCGCACCTGCTGCAACTGTCCGGCGTCGGCGACCCCGATCATCTGGGCCGCATCGGTGTCGATGTTAGTCATGCGCTACCCGGGGTGGGGAAGAATTTTCAGGATCACTTCATCGTCCGCGTGCAGGCCTATGTGAAGGACATCCCAACGCTGAACGAACGGTCGCGCGGTCTCCGCTTCGCGGGCGAGCTGATGAAGTTCGCCGTGCAGGGACGCGGCATGCTGACCTATGGCGCGTCCCTGGTGGCGGCGTCAGTGAAGGCGCTGCCCGAATCCGCTACACCGGATGTGCAGGCGCTGTTTTCGTCCGGCAGTTTTTCCCCAGGTCCGAAGCGGGAAATGGACAAAGAGCCCGGCATGACGACCGGCTTATGGCAAATGCGGCCGGAAAGCCGGGGCTATGTGGAGGCGCGCTCCGCCGATCCGCGCGAACAGCCGTCGATCAACCCGAACTACCTGGCCGAGGACCGGGACCGGCGCACCGTCATCGCCGCCATCCGGCTGGCCCGGAGCTGGTTCGATATGCCGGCCCTCAAGCGCTATGTGGTCGCCGAGAACATGCCCGGCGCGGATGTCCAGAGCGACGACGAGATCCTGCATTACGCGCGCGAACTCGGCACGACGGTCTTCCACGCGACCTGTTCCTGCCGCATGGGCCCCGACCCGATGTCGGTGGTCGACGACCGGCTGCGCGTGCACGGGATGGAGGGGCTGAGGGTCATCGACGCCTCGGTCATGCCGGCGGTGACATCGACCAACACCAACGCGCCGACCATCATGATCGCCGAGAAGGGCGCTGACATGCTGAAAGAGGACGCGCGGGCGCGGCAGGCCGCCGCGGCGTGAGCCGCGCGCAACAGGCGTGCGCGACACTGGGGTGACGGAAAGGAACGATCATGCGGCTTGTCTCCTACAACATTCAGTACGGCACGGGGAAGGACGGCCGGGTCGATATCGACCGCATCGCCGGCGAGGTCGCGGACGCGGACGTCATCGCGATGCAGGAAGTCGACCGCTACTGGTCGCGGTCCGGGATGACCGATCAAGTGCGGGAAATCACGGACCGCCTGCCGGAGCACCACTGGGTGTACGGACCCGGCGTCGATCTGGACGCCAGCACCCGCGACGACGCGGGGCGGCTGGAGAACAGACGCCGCCAGTTCGGCAACCTGCTTCTGTCGCGGCCGCCGATCCTGGCGTCGAAGAACCGGCTGCTGCCGAAGATGAACCTGCACGCGCAGTTGAGCCTGCAAAGAACGATGCTGGACGGCATGATCGCCTGTCCGGGCGGCGCCGTCCGGGTCGCGTCCGTCCACCTCGCGCACGCCGCCGTGCCGGAGCGGCTGGCGCAGGTCGAGTATATTCGCGCGCTTCAGACCGAAGCGGGCCGCGACGGCGGCGTCCTGTCGGGCCGGCACCAGAACTGGCGCGACGCGGACGACGCGCCCTCCTGGCCGCGTCAGTCCATCCTGCTCGGCGATTTCAACATGAGCCCGGACGAAGCGGCCTACGCCGCCATGGTCGGACCGCTCGATCCCAAATACGGCCGTATCACCGAGATGGACGGCTATCTCGACGCCTGGATCGGGGCCGGCGGCGACACGAATGCCGGCCATACCAAATTCGAGGAGACCGGCAACCGGCGGATCGACTACGCCTTCATCAGCCCCGATCTGGCAACCGGCCTCCGGTCGGTCCGGGTCGACACGGAAGCGCAGGGCTCGGACCATCAGCCCCTCTGGCTGGAAATCGAACTGTAACGGGCTGCGCGCGCAACGCCGCTGCCGGCGCAGAGATAAATATTTCGTCCCCTTTGAGCCTCCTCGAACCTGGCCCGGCTTCGGACCTTTCAGCAGGAAAGCGGCTTGCCCCGCGGACGACTTCTGGGTCACACTAAAGCCCTTGAAAGGCGTCACTTGGAGTGTATCAACCACCACGTCAATTTTCCGTTCATGGCTGTAAAGAGGGGAGTAGCAAAGATGGCAAGACCGGATCCAAAACCATTCGATCCAAAGCAAGTCAAATCCGAGGCGGAAAACGCGAAGGAAGCGCTGAAAGACGCGAAATTTGCCACCGATACCGGAAAAGGGCAAATCAACCGGGGCGAAGATTTGGGTGATACCGCGGGGGCGGCGCGACACACCCTTACGGATACCGCGCCCGACAAGAAGGGGTCATAGTGAGCTAGCCGCGGGGAACGGCTGCGCTGACGACGCATAAGCTGTGGCGCCCGTCCCGCCGGTATGTCGCCTCGATGCTTTTGAACTGGAACGCGTCGCTCTCCGGCGTGGTTGGTTACCGCTGCAACAGGCTTAGCGTCTCGTCGGTTTGCCGCACAAATCCGTAGGACCCCATCAGGGACAGGGTCGCGGCATCCTGCAGCTCCTGCGAAAAGGCCGCCGTGGCGTCATCGACGAGAATGACGCGATAGCCCCTGTCCGCCGCGCCGCGCATGGTCGTTTCAACGCAACGGTTGGTCACGACGCCGACCAGGACGATGGTTTCAATCGCCATATTTCGTAGCGTCGCATCCAGCCCGGTCGAGCTGAACGCACCGAAAGTCGTTTTGTTGATCACCACTTCGTCCGCCGCCGGTTCCAGCTCGTCGAGGATGCGCGCCCAAGGGTCGGTCTTGGCGGGAAAGGAGTGTTCGCCTATCCGTTCCCGCGCTTCGGCATTCATGCGTTTGAACGGAAGCGACCAGTCGCTGCCATCCTGCGCCTCGGAGGCGACCGTCGTGAAGACCACCCGCTGCCCGGCGTCCCTAAAGGCGCGCAAGAGCCGCTGAATATTGGGGGTGACCATGGTGCTGGACCGGTCCTGAAAATATTCCGTCAGGCCCGGCGCGCGGCGTTCCATCATCCTGGAAAACGGCGACTGCGGGTTCACGAAATACTCCTGCATGTCGATGATCAGCAGGACCGTGGTCGCCAAGTCGATTTCCTGGGGCGCGTCGTTCAATTTGCTCTGCGCCGCGACGAACTTTTCATGAGCCGGTGTCATAATGCCCCCTTCAAGAACGATCATGATTTACTTTGCCCGAATGGCGCCAAGCGACATGTATGAACTAATGGCTTGAGATGTACCACGCCGAAAAGGGCTACCTCGCCGGCAAGGCGGAGGCCATCACGTTGCATATGGACATGTCGGCCCGTAAGGTCGCGCCGTTCCCGCCGGAGATTTACAGGCGCGTCGGGGCTGTCCATGACTAGAGCGGCGAAACATGACCACGGCGGTCCGAACCGACCCCAAGACCGGCCTGAAACTCTTCGACGCGCGCGCCGCCGACTACTCCATCTCGACGCTGGTGACCGTGAAGGCCCGGAACAACCCGGACGCACTCGTCGCGGTCACGGCGGTCGCGGTCACCGGATCGGATTAAGCGCGGCGCGGGCGAGGCGGCGCACAAAATTGGAGACACGATCATGAAAATCACCCGCATCTACACCGACGCCGAGGGCGAGACCCATTTCGACGAGATCGACGAGCCGGACGTCGAGTTCCGCGGCGGCGGCGCCTACACGCGCCAGATCGACACCTACGGCATGGCGTTCCGGGCGACGGCGGCGAAGGGCGACGAACCCGTCTGGGGCGACTGGCACACGGCACCCCAGCGGCAATACATCCTGTTCCTGCAGGGCGAGACGGAGATCGAAGTGAGCGACGGCGAGAAGCGCCACTTCAAGACCGGCGACGTCTTCCTGGTCGAAGATACGACCGGCAAGGGCCACCGCAACCGCCGAATTCACGAAGGCCCGGAACTGTGGGCGCAGGTTCGGGCGAACTGACTGGATTGACCGGGTCGGCAACAAGCACGCCCCCGTCGCCCCGGCCAGTCCTTGGGCTTGACCCGAGGGGCCGGGGTCCAGTCCAGAAACCAACGCCGCCGCAAATCTGGTTCCCGGCTCAAGTCCGGGAAGACGGACGGAAAGGTCTTGACCAGCGGCAGTCCCGCTTCGGTTAGCGCGCAAGGTGTCCTCTTGCGCCGGCGGCAAACAGGTACCACCTGCAGCAGTCATGCCTTGGCTTTTCATTCCCGTTCTGTTGTTGACGTCCGTTATTTATTACGGGTCGGTCATACTGGGGTTCGGTTTCCACACCTTGTTCCTGCCGTTAGCGGCTTGGTTGGGCTATCGCCACGGCACCAAGGGGCTCGCGGCCGTCGCCATCGCCTGCGTCATTCTGATTTTCCACTATTCGATACATTTTGACGCTGCCGGATTGGGACGCGTTCACTTTGGTCAATTTCGCGGCATGCCACTGGCAGGAATTGGCTTGGCTTGGCTTTGCGCAGGGCATGAAAACTGGCGACGTGTCGGCCATGCCCTAAAGGAGCACACGGGCGCAATATGGATGATGCTCCTGTTCCCGATTGTAGTAAAAGTCTCCCTCGGCGACACAAAACATTCGTTTGGGTCTGAAAGGATTTCCTTCGATCTTGGCGACGGTCAGTTGGCGTATGCGGCAATTTTCGCTTTCGGCTTTCTGGGAGGGCGGTTCCGGCAGATATGGTTGCCGCTTATGGTCATGCTGTCGCTCAGCGTTGCAGTGGGAATCATTAACGATCATCTTTGGGAACATTACGTCGAGCGTTCCCAGGCAGGCCAGTGGCTCCTTAACATTTATTACGCGTATTCGAACAATCTGTTCGAATCGATACTCTTCCTTTTTACAGGGATATGGACCTCGAATTACCTCTCTTCGCGCACGAAACCTTTCGAGCGTTACCGATACGGCTTTCCAGTCCTATTCGCCGCGTTGGTCGTCATTTCCTATTTCGAATTTTCCATTCACAAGGGCTACGACCCCGGCGCCTTTTTTCAAGTCGCCAGCGGATTCCACCCCATTGGCCACCTAGAAATTCCCTTAATCGGGGACGGATTCACTTTTGTGATTGCCGCTTTTCTATTCGGATTGGTTTATGGAAACCGGGGCTATCTCATCGTTTCAGGCGTCGTGATCGGCTACGCGGTTTTCATTAACTATGTCGGAAGCCAATTCGGTGGATTCCATATCGCAGCCGGGTTTGAGCCTATTTGGCAGATTCGTGACCGTTACACGCTGTGGAGCCTGCCCGCTTTACTGGCCTGGGTCTTCGTCGGCGATAAAACACGCAGGCTGTACGACGAGGCCAAGCCGCGCGAAAATTCCCCTCACCCGGCCCGACCGGGAAGATAGGTAACAGTTTGTACCGGCGACATGGG
>CAYLTU010000119.1:0-16725 GCA_964386465.1 uncultured Rhodospirillaceae bacterium | reverse complement strand
ATGGGCCAGAACCCGGTGCCGCCGAGCAAGTTCCGCGACTATCTCCGCGTTCTGCGCGGCCTGTTGCAGGATGAGGAAGTCGAGTATGAGGGGCAGCCGATCCGTTTCCTCGACCGTGAGCTCGAGTGCATCAACACCGACGATCCCATCGACATCTATGTCGCTGCGAACGGACCGAAGGCGCTGGCGGCCGCCGGGGCCTACGGCGATGCCCGGATCGGTGCCGGCAACGAGCCGGTCTCGCTGTTTCAGCGCAACATGGATCGCATGCGCAAGGGCGCGGAGGCGATTGGCCGGAAACTGGACAACTCGTTTCCCTCCGCCGTGCTGACCTACACCTGCATCCTGCAGCCCGGTGAAAAGCTGACGTCGGACCGGGTGATCGACGAGGTCGGCTCGGCGGCGCTGTCGAGCCTGCATTTCTGGTACGAAATCTATCTACAGCGCGGTACCGACACTTTCATCCTGGCGGAAATCCGAGACACCTGGGATGCCTACAAGGCACACGTGGAAAGTGAGTTTCCTTTTGAACGGCGCCACCAATATCTACATCGCGGCCATTGCGCCTTCACGCCCGCGGGCGAGCGTCGCTTCATCACCCCGGAACTGATCCGCGCCTCCGGCGGTCTCGTCGGCGAGTCGGATGAAATCATCGAACAGATTCGCAAGCTTGAAGCGGGCGGTCTGACCGAAACCCTTCTGCTGCCCCCGGCCGCCGTCGCGCGCGACAACTTCAAGAGCTTCACGGAACAGGTTATGGCGCGTTACTAAGCGGCCCTTACCCCGCCGTCATCCCCCCGTCGATGACCAGTTCCGCGCCGGTCATCCAGCTCGACTCGTCTGAGGCGAGGAACAGGCAGCCATTGGCGATGTCTTCCGGCATCCCGAAACGGCCCATCGGTGTCTTGTCCAGCCGCGGCTTGGCCAGTTCCGGGTCGTCATGGGTGATCTGCGTCATCGGCGAGGTGACGAAGCCCGGATGCACGGAGTTCACGCGGATATTTTCGGTCGCATATTGCAGCGCCACCGATTTCGTGGCGAGCCGTACCGAGCCCTTCGAGGCGTGGTAGGCGACATTGTGCGGGGAGCCTACAAGGCCGTAGATCGACGAGATGTTGATAATCGAGCCGCCGCCCGCAGCCTTCATCGCCGGTACGACATGTTTCATGCCGAGAAAGATTCCCGTCGAGTTGACGTTCATCACCATGTTCCAGTTCTCGAGATCCTGATCCTCGATGACCGGCGCCGATTTCGTGCCGGGTATGCGGCCGGAGACACCGGCCGCGTTGACCAGGATGTCGAGCCGACCGAAGCGGTCGAGTGTCTGCTGAACGGCGGCTTCCCATTCCGCCTCGTCGGTCGTGTCGAGATGGATGTAGAACCCATCGCCGCTTTCCTTTGCGACCCCATGGCCGAGATTGTCGTTGATGTCGGCTACCGCAACAGCGGCGCCCTCCTGCGCGTACAGACGTGCCGTCGCCGCACCGATACCCGAAGCGCCACCCGTGACGAGCGCGACCTTTCCTGCGAGCCGTTCAGCCATAACCGTATCCTCCCGAAAGTTCCGTTGATCGATTGTCCGATATGCGCCTGGTTCAGGCAATCACGCACGTACGGCGCTAGGATCGAGCGCGGCCATGCGGCCGGGATCGAAGGCATGCAGGTCGACCGTTATCTCGCCGTTGCCCGCGATCAGCTCCGTCATCGCCTCGCCGGTGACGTTCAGCATGCCCCAGACGTTGTGGCCGGTCGCGACACAGGCGGCGGCTTGCGTTTCCAGCAACAGTGCCGGGTTCCGCCTATTCGTCGAAGCGGCAAAGCAGGGCTCCGCCATCGTCTACTGTGACGGACCAGCCAGGCGGAATGACCGAGGTGCCTCCTTCTTCCTCGACGATCGCGGGGCCGGAAAACTCGAACCCTGGCGGTAGGTCCGACCTGTCGTAGATAGCGGTGTCGGTCCAACGGCCAAACCAGACTCGCCGCCGGCTCAATTTGGGGCCGTCACGGCGGCGCGGCGCAAAATTCAGAGCCGGTTTGTCGACTTCACCGGTGGAGACCAGGCGGACATTGACGATTTCGGCATCGTTTTCCGAAACGGCATAGCCGAAGCTTTCCTCGTGGCGTGCGTCGAAGGCACGCCGAAGCGGCCCGAAATCCGTGCTGTCGGTCTGCCAGGGTATTGCCAGGGTGAAGGACTGGCCCGTATAGCGCATGTCCATCGTGAATTCGTGCCGGTGGCGATCCGCCGGTATGCCGTCGGCGAGAAGCAAATCGGCGCCCTGCCGGCGAAGCGTGGCGGTCTCGTGCCTCAATTCTTCGAGTGAGAGTCCCGAGAGTCGGCCGCCCCAGGCCTTGACGAGGTCCCGCCGCAGATCGGCCATCATTTGACCAAGCGCCGAAAGGTGCCCCGGGAAGCGTGGGATCAGGACCTCGGTCATACCGAGTTCCTCTGCCACGAGGAATCCGTGCATCGGGCCGGCGCCGCCGAAGCCGACCAACGCGAAGTCCCGCGGGTCGAAGCCGCGATGGACCGAGACCTCCCGCACCGCACCCGCCATCTTGGCGACTGCGACGGCTAGCGCCCCGTCGGCCACGGCCACAAGATCGTCGGTGCCTAGGGCCTCGGCGACCGGCTTGAATGCGGTTTCCGCCGCGGCCGCCTCGAGCACCAGGCCGCCGGCGAGCGGGCGGTCGCTGGTGAGACGACCGAGCAGCAGATTGGCGTCCGAAATTGTAGGTTCGGTCCCGCCGCGTCCATAGCAGGCAGGACCCGGGAGGGCGCCGGCGCTCTGCGGACCGATCTGTAAGGTGCCGTCCGCTCCGGTCCAAATGATGGATCCGCCGCCGGCGCCGATCGTATGGATGTCGAACTGCGGCATGCGCAAGGGATAGGCGTCGATCTGGTTGTCGTGCGACATTCGCGGCGTCAGATCATGAACCAGGGCGACATCGGTGCTGGTGCCGCCCATGTCGAAGGTGATGATCTCGCGAAGGCCCGCCGCACCGGCCACCCGGACGGCCCCGCCGACCCCGCCGACCGGGCCCGAAAGGAAGGTTCCGGCGCAACGCTCGGCTGCGATGTCGAGCGTCATGGCGCCGCCGTTCGAGCCCATGATGTTAACCGGCGCCGTGATGCCTTGGCCGGACAGTTCCTGCGCCAGCATTTCGAGATATGCCGCCATCACCGGCGTGAGATAGGCGTTCAGCACCGCGGTTGAAGTCCGCTCGAATTCGCCCCGCTCGGGAATAAGGGAGGCGGATTCCGTGATAGGGATGCCGGCGAGTCTGTCGCGCAGGGCCGCGGCGGCGGCGGTTTCGTTTTCCGGGTTAAGGTAGCTGTTGACGAACGCAACAGCGACGGCTTCGATCTCTTGCCGGCGGAGCACATCCGCCAATTTGGAAACAGCGGCGGGATCGACCGCGGACAGAATCTCGCCCGTGGCGTCGACCCGTTCAGCCAGTTCGTGACGCCGGTCGCGCGGCGCCAGGGGGGCGGGCCGCTGCCAGGCGGTAACGAAAATACCGCCAGTGAGACGTCTTCCCTTGCCGATTTCAAGGACGTCGCGGAACCCCTCGGTGGTGATTAACGCCGTCTTGGCGCCCCGGCGCTGCAGCAACGCGTTGGTCGCGATCGTCGTCCCGTGCACAAACGCGCGGATCGCATCGAAGTCGATTTCGAGCTCCCTGAGCGCGTCAAGCACGCCGCGCCATTGCTCGCCGGGCAGGGAGGGGACTTTGGCCGATAGCAGATAGCCCTCTGCTTCGTCGTAGGCGAGCAAGTCTGTGAAGGTGCCGCCAACATCGACACCGACGAGATAGCGCGCGCCGGTCATGACAAAATGGCGCTCAAGGCGCGTAGTTCGACCCGGTCGCCGGCGTTGGCGCCGAGCGCGGCGGCACCAAGGCGCCCCAACTGGAGCGCCTCATCCGTTTCCCCGATATGAATCCAACCGCGCAGCGCCGCCGCCCCGGAACGACTACTGACCTCGACAAGGTCCTCTTCGTCGAGGCCAAGGCGCTCGGCGGTTGCTTTCGATACGGTAAAGCGGCGGCGCGCGCCGGCGCGTTCATCCTCGTTGCCAAGTTGCAGGGGCAGTGTGAAGCGTTCTGCCCGAACCCGCTCGCGTTCGGTTTCCGTATCATCCGTATCGACGAGGTCCCCGCCATCGAGAACTACGCCGTACCGGGTTCGCGCCCGTTCGGCACTGATATAGCCGAGGAAGACGTCGCGGCGGACCCGTTCGGGATCGCGATCGAGAGGATCGCCGAATCCGCCACCGCCCGAGGATTCCAATCGCACGATATCGTCCTTCCGAAGGGCGAATCCTCCGACCTTGCCGGGTATCGGTGAGGGTTGGATGACCTCGCTGTCGCGCAGCACGACGAAGCGATTCGCCGCGCCGCATTGGGCGCCCGCGACCCCGAAGGGTGGAATTACCGCGTGATCGGCCAGCACCGACAGGCTGGCGCCGTCGGCGAGAATCCGTATGTCCCGGCGCATACCGCAGCCGCCACGATATTCGCCGTCTCCGCAAGAGCCCTCGCGTATCCCGTAATGTTCAATTCGCACCGGGCATTGCATTTCGACGATTTCGGCCGCCTGAACGGCGTTGAAGTCGCCTTCCGTAAATGCCCGGACAACATGATTGCCGTCCGCGCCAATCGTGGCGCCGGTACCGGCCGCCGGATACTCGTACAGAAGGAAGATGCCGGCCTTGTCTCCACCGCGCACGGGTTTCGGGCCGGACATGTAGACGTGGTTTGCGCCACCTTTGAGATCGCCAACCAGCTTTTCCGGAAGCGCCTGTCCCAGTGCTGAGACCATTAACGCCACCATGAGGGCCCTGCACTCGGACATCCCGCCGCAAGGCGCCGGCAACGTTGCGTTGAGGAAACTGCCCGGCGGATTTATGACTTCGATCGGATTGAAAGAGCCGTGGTTAACCGGCCTAAGCGGGTCCAAAAAGGATTTAACCACGGTCGCGACCGCGTTCAACGCCATGGCCGGACCGACATTCATGGGACCGTTCGATTGCGGACTGCTGCCGGTGAAATCGGCAATGAGGGAATCCCCATCGATTGTAAGCCGCAGGCGGCCTAACAACGGTTCGCTGTTGTGGCCATCGCTGTCGAGGTAACCTTCCGCGTGGTACGCACCGTCGGGGATTTGCGAAATCCGCTCGCGAGTCACTTTCTCCGAACGGGAAATCAGTTCCTCCACGGCGTCGAGCAACGTGTCTCCGCCAAAGCGCAAGAATATTCGTTGGATGTGTTCGGCCGCCTTTCGCGAAGTGCCAAGCATCGTGTTGAAGTCGCCACGGCGTTCATGGCTGATGCGCATATTGTTCAGCAGCAGGTCGAGAAACGCCTCGTTCATGCGGCCGCGTTCGCAGATGCGCGTCGGTTCGATGCGCATGCCCTCCTGATAAATTTCCTTAACCCGGCCCGAAAGGGAACCTGGCGTCATCCCGCCGACGTCGCCCCAATGGCATCGCGTGGCTGTGAACATCGCCAGTCTTGCGTCGTGGAACACGGGATAGAGCATCAGGATGTCGTTGAGATGCGTGCCGCCGGTATAGGGATCATTGTGCAGGAATATGTCGCCTTCGTGGATATCCTCACCGAATTTCTTCACTATCTCGGCCGTCGAGTAAGGAACCGCGAAAATGTGGCTTGGATTATCGGCCTCGCCCTTCGCGATCAGGCGGCCATCTGCGGTGACCAATGCGCAGGAGAAATCGTGCCCTTCGTAGATGATCGAGGAAAAAGAGCTGCGAATCACGTTTGCCCGCATCTCGTTGACAACGGCGACAAGTGACTCGCGGATGAGTTCGAGGCGGCCGAGTTCGTTCATGGCAACGTGTCCGCTGGAATTGGGTCCAAGCTGAACTATAGGACGGCGGCCGCGCGGAAGGCGAATACCGTCTCGGGTAACCGTGGTATGCGGTTGAACTTTGTAATCTGCAGCCGATTTGCGAGAATTGCCGAACGAAGCGTTCACCGCCAGCCAAGCTGGCATATCAGGGAAGGGCAAGATGATGGCCGAGCGAGAACTTTGGGCCTATTTGAATGGCAAGCTTGTGAAAGGAGAGGACGCGGTGCTGCCGCTGACCGACCGCGGCGTGCAATGGGGCGACGCGGTCTACGATTCCATCCGAACCTATGGCGGTAAACCGTTTCAGGTGCCCTTCCGCATCGACCGGTTTTTCCGAAGCTTGCGATACACCCGCATCAATCCGGGTATCACGAAGGAAGAGCTGGCCAAGGCGACGGAGGACGTGATCGCCGCGAACCTGCCGCTGCTGGGACCGGACGAAGAGTTGAGCATCAACTACTACGTCTCGCGCGGTTCCATGAATATGACCGACGGCCGCACGCCGGCCGGAACGGTCGCGATCTTCTGCCGCCTCGTCGGGTTCACCGGCTTCGCCGAGGCCTATGTCCGCGGCGCGCCGGCGATCACGCCCGCGACGCGGCGTACGCCGCCGGAATGCGTTTCACCGAAGGCCAAAATTTCGAACAAGATGAACCACTTCGTCGCCGATATGGAAGCGAAGGCGAACAATCCGGACGCCTTCGCCGTGATGCTCGACCTCGAGGGCAATATCACCGAGGGCACCGGGTCCAACTTCCTGTTCGTATCCGGCGGGCGGATCAAGGTGCCGGACACGCGGCTGGTGTTGAGCGGCGCCGATATGGACTTCATTGGCCAGTTGGCGTCGAACATGCAGATCGGTTCCGACGAGGGGACCTACACGCCCTACGATGTCTACAACGCCGAGGAAGCCTTCCTGACCACGAACAGTTTCGGAATCCTGCCGATCGTCAGCATGAATGGATTGCCGATCGGCGACGGAAAGGTCGGTCCGGTGACCCGCCGGCTGATGGAAGCCTGGTCGGAATCCGTCGGGGTCGATTTCGTCGCCCAGGCCCTGCAACATCTGGAGCCCGACCTGCGGCAGACGCTCGAAGCGGAGCGGTCGGCGGCGTGAGATCATACTGTTCTTATACAATTCGTTCCTCGGCGACTTAAGAGAGCTTGATGACCCAATTCAATTGGCGCGAGCGGGCGTCGACCCTGTTCGACTGCGAAAAACAACCCGCGATCGGCACGAAGGGCATGGTGGTCGCGAACCATCCGCTGGCTTCCGCCGCCGGGGCGCAGATACTGGCCGACGGTGGAAACGCTTTTGATGCGGCGATTGCCGCGTTTTTTACACTGACCGTGGTGGAACCGATGATGGTCGGCATCGCCGGCGGTGGCATGGCGCATCTGCGATTTCCCGACGGGCGGCATACGGTGATCGACGGTCAGGTTCGCGCGCCGCTGGCGTCCGGCCCCGATGTCTTCATACCGGTCTCCGGCGGATTACCGGATTATCTGGAAACAGAGGGGCGGGAGAACGCTGTCGGACCGAAGGCCGTCGCTGCTCCCGGCAATCTGATGGCGTGGTGCGAGATCCTCGAACGTTTCGGGACGGTATCGCTGACGGATGCGATGGCGCCGGCGATCGCACATGCGTCGAGGGGCTACACGGTGACGCCTTACCTCAACGAGTGCATCGCTGACGCTGCCGCGGACCTGTCGCGTGATCCGGAAATCTCGAAGATCTTTCTGCCGGACGGCGCGCCGCTCGCGGCTGGTGCGCGGCTGGTCATGGGGGACTATGCCGAAACGCTGAAGGCCATCGCCGCGGAAGGACCGGACGTCTTCTATGGCGGCGGCCTCGGCCGCACCGTAGCCGACTATTTTCAGCAAACCGGCGGATTGCTGTCGATGGACGATTTCTCCGACTATTCGACGATCGAACGCGACGTTGTACGAGGCACCTATCGCGACTACGAAATCGTCGGTCCGCCGCCGCCCGCGTCCAGCGGCATCCACATTGTGCAGATGCTCAACCTGCTCGAAGGTTTTCGCGTGGGCGAACTCGGCTTCGGGTCGCCGGAGAACTTGCATTTGCTGGCGGAGGTACTGAAGATCGCCTTCGCGGATCGTAAGGAGGCAACGGCCGATCCTGCTTTCGTCGACGTGCCCGTCGAGCGTCTCTTGTCGAAAACCTACGCGGACGAGCGTCGGCCGGACATCGACGTGAAACAGGCCAGGGATTGGGATGCCGGCGTTGCGCTGCCGGAATCCGCCAACACGACGCACCTCACCGTCGCTGACGGCAACGGCAATGTCGTGGCGATGACCCAGACGATCAATAGTACTTTCGGCGCCCGGTTCGTCGTGCCCGGCACCGGGTTCATCCCGAACAATTATATGTACGTGTTCGACCCGCATCCGGGAAATGCGTTGTCGATCGCGCCGGGCAAGCGGGTCACTTCGTCGATGTCGCTGATGATGGCGCTGAAGGACGGCGAGCCGGTCGTGGCGCTCGGGTTACCCGGTGGGTTGCGGATTTTCCCATCGGCCATGCAGGCGCTGATCGCGATAATCGATCACGGCATGAGCGTGCAGGAAGCCGTCGAAGCGCCACGGATTTGGACGCAAGGCGGACCGGTCGAGCTGGAAAGCGGTTTCCCGCAAGAGGTCCGTGATGAACTCACGGCGAAAGGGCATGAGATCGAAATCGTGCCCCATGTCGGTGGCGGCATGAACGCGATCGCTTTCGGGGATAATGGGGAACTGACGGGCGCGGCCTGTTGGCGCGCTGACGGAACGCCTATCGCCCTGTCCGGTGGTCTGGCCCGGCCCGGTGTGCGTTTCTGGCCGGACAAACCGCGACGCTAGGTGCCTAGCACGGCTGAAATACCGACTGCGGCGCCGAGAAGAGAGGCGCGATCAGCTCTTCCAAAACTTCCTGCCATCTCGCCGTGAAGGGTGCGCGGGCTGCGATCGGTACGGGTTGCGTTGAGGGGATGTCCCTGGTGCCGTCGCGACCGACGACAGCCGGTGCTGTCGGATCCTGCTCCCGTACCCTCGGTGCGGTCGTTTTAGGTTTTCCATTCGGAAAGATTTCGGCTTCAAGAAGGCGCCACTCCCATTTGGTTAAACCTACCGATTCAAGCGTGATCGGGTGTCCTTGCGTCGTCCTTCCATAGGCGCGGTGAGCGCCGGTGACGGAGAATTGCGTTTGCCACGCTTCCGCGAATTCATTGGTTGGTAGGGCGATACCTTTCAACATGGCGTCGATGACGTAAAACAAACCTTTTGAACCTGGTGTCGCCGAAGGGCGAGGCGACGCCTTGAGAGTTTGGATACGTGATTGGCATTCGCTCAGCAGGTATTGCCGGGACAGTGTCTCGATCTCCCCCTCCGACGTGCCAAGGTCCGCGTAGGCCAAACCAAACCGTTGGACATACACATCGCTGATCGTCCAAAGCATGGTCCAGACGCTTGTGTCGAAACTGCGCGCGTGCGTGACCGACGCACGCAGTTTCGACAAGACCAGCCGTGCCGCGGCGATCTGGCTGCGGCGATCGCATTGCCGAATCCATTCGGGCGTCAGGGAAACGCCGGGAAATATTTTCGAGACGTCTTGCGACAACTGATAGAGATAGTCGTCGAATGACATAGCTGCATGCGACAGGTAGAAATTGTAGTAATAGCGCACCTCGGCCTCCATGGGTGTGCCTCTGGTCGCGGGTTTGCCGTCAACCAGATGGCGAAGTGACTCACTAATTTTTCGAGACATGCCCGCGCGAACCGCCACGGGTAGCGTCGAATTTTCTCTTCCTGCAGAAATGGCTAATGCCCCTCCGAATTGAAAGCATTTCGCTTTCGGTTGTTGTGACCCGGTTCGAAAGGAGCGGCGTGTACCCGGCCTTGCCCTCCATTATGCCCGCCGATTTCTTTCGGACCGCTGTTGTGGTCAAACGAAGACGCAAGTCACGTACCAAATTACTGGTTAATAAATGGTTTATTGGTTAATAAGTCATACCCACTAATTGATAGATATTTCTTCTTTGCGATTTATAGCTGCTCAAATCCGGCACTTTTACTTGGCTGCGGTAAATTTGTTCTGCTGGTCAAGACAAAATGTTTTGAGTGCCGCATTGGTCTCGCCTTGCGAGGGCCGTACGGCATCGATACGTTTTGCGTTGTTCTGATTTTTTTAGACAAGGTTTGGCGGGTGCGTTCATGACGACACGAATCCTTGTTCCCACAGGAGCTCTGGGTATCAGTTTCAATGACGCGGCCTTCGCGCGTGGTGTCGCGGCGAAGCCCGATATTATTTGCGTCGATGGCGGTTCTACTGACAGTGGGCCGTTCTATCTGGGGACGGGCACGTCGAAATATTCCCGCGCGGCGACCAAGGAAGAATGGCGCCGCCTGATGATCGCGCGCGAGGAAGCGGGCGTGCCGCTGGTGATCGGAACCTGCGGGACCTGCGGGGCAGATACGGCCGTCGACTGGATGCTGTCGATCACGCGGGAGTTGGCGGATGAGTTGGGCCAGAAGGTTAAGGTTGCCGCCTTGTATTCAAGCCAGCCCGCTGCCGTTGTACAGACCGCGCTGCGGGACGGCCGCATCGCGCCGCTGTCGCCGGCGCCGGAAGTCACCGAGGCAGCGCTCGAGCGGACGGAGAATATCGTCGCTCTGGCCGGCGCGGAGCAGATTAACGCCGCGCTGGATATCGGCGCGGACATCGTGCTGTGCGGGCGGGCGACCGATACCGCTGTCATTTCCGCTCTGCCGTTGAAGCGAGGCGAGCATGCCGGCGCATCTTGGCATGGGGCGAAAATCGCCGAATGCGGCGCGCTATGCAGCACCGACCCGACCAGCGGCGTGATCCTGCTCGATGTCGATGCGGACGGTTTCACGGTGGAACCGCTCGGCGAGGGCGCCCGTTGCACGCCGCACTCCGTCTCCGCGCACATGCTCTACGAGAACGCCGATCCCTTCATTCTGTACGAACCGGGCGGACATCTCGACGTGTCGGGCGCGCGCTACGAGGCGCTGGACGAGCGGCGCGTGCGCGTGACCGGGTCGGAGTGGGTGCCATCAAACCGCTACACGGTGAAACTGGAAGGCGCGCGTATTGGCGGTCATCAGACAACGATTTTGGCGATCCTGCGCGACGAACGCTATGTCGCGAACGCGCCGGAATGGGTCGAGAAACTTAGCGGCTTCGTCGCCGATCAGATCGAGAAGCGCATGGGACTTACAGCGGCGGATTACGAATTGGAGTTTCGCCTGATTGGTGTCGATGGGGCGCTCGGGGCGCTCGAACGCAAGTCCTCGATGCCGGTGGAAGTTGGTATTCTGGGTATAATCACAGCGGCCGACGCGGAGTCCGCGAGCGAGATCGCCAAGCTCATCAATCCCTATGTATTGCATTACCCGCTGACGCGCGACGAGGAACTGCCGACTTTCGCCTTCCCGTTCTCGCCCGCCCATTCCGACCGTGGGCCGCTCTACGAATTCTGCCTGAACCATGTGATGGTATTGGAGGAACCGATGGACGCGTTCCGTTTAGCCGTCACCGAGATCGGCAATGCCTAGGCTTGGCGATACGGTCCTCAAGGTCCGCTCCAAGAACGCTGGGCCGTATTGGGTCACGATCGACGTATTCTGCGGCGATGCTCAGACCTTCGAAAAAGTGTCGTTGCAGCTGGCGACCGATGCGGTCGCGCGGCTGTTCGATCAGCCGACCCAGGAGGTCAAGCGGTTCGATATCGCTGATCTGAATGTCGTGAAATTCAGCCTGCCGCGCCCGGTCGTCCAAGGGGACCGGGCAGACCGCGACATGCACGGTGCGCAATGGGCCGTGCTGCTCGCCGAGCACGAACTCGGCGACGCCTAGAGCGCCGATCCAACGGTTAACCGCTGAGTTCGCTGGCGGGGCCGCAGACGATCCGGGTCGCCTGCGGGACGCGCGCTGCTCTACTTCGAAGAGTTTGGAAAGCAGTACCCAAGTTTCGGTGCCTTGGGAACGGCGGCTTGGTTCAGACGAAGGTCAGCAGACGCCTCGGCGTGTCCACGATGACAGCCTTGATTTCGCTCTCGGTGAAATTGCGGAGCCGCATCAGGGGAATGGCATTCTCGAAAATATGCCCATAGCCGTGCCCACCGTAGGATTTGAGCCGCGTCAGATAACAGATATCGTGGCTGATCACGATCTGATCGAGATGGCCCCGTTCGATGAGGGCCCGGATCAGCCGCAACCGGATCGCATCGTTGGGCATGTCGATCTTCGGGTTGAGGTCGTAGTAGCTGGTTTCCTGCCCGAACAGGTCGAACTCGATGACGCAGCCTGTGTCCGCGAGCCGGAACAGGCGCTCGTGATCGAAAATGGTACGGTCGATATGGCTGATGACCGTGCGTTCCGGCGCACCGTTTTGCGCCTGGATGAAATCCATCACCTCCTGCGGCTGGTCCGCGTCGCGGCCGGGATGGACGTTCAGCGTAGCGCCGGTTTCCCGTTGCGCGATGATCGCCCCTTGCATGACGCGTTTTTCCAGATCGGTCCAAGGCGACTGGCAGCCGATCTCTCCGATCATTCCCGCGCGGATGTCCGTATCCCAAGCGCCTGAAAAGATCTGTTCAACCATCTCCGTAGCGAAACTGTCGATGTCGCGGTTGCGGTTTGCTTCGTCCTGGTACTCGTCGACATAGTGGCCGCAGCCCATCACCACATGCGCACCGGTATCCCGTGAGATTTGTGCCAGCGCATCGGGGGCAGGGGCCAGGCCGCCGGAGCTGAGCTCCACGATGGTATTGCCGCCGGCGGCGACCATTTCCTTCACTTCGAATGTAGCGAGTTCCGCCGACCGCGAGATGTAGTTCCGCGGTACCTTCACCCGGCCGTAATTGAACTGCCAGCAATTGCAGAGCGAGATTTCCGGACCCTGGTCGGTCGCCGCCGCCATCTTCGGCGTGCGGATATCCCAAACCAGATGCTCGTGCATCAGCGTGTTGCCGAGTTCCGCGGGATCGACCGGTCCCAGGACCGTCTGCGCGTTGCCTTTGAGGTCTTCCTTAGAGATTTTCGGCATCTCGGCCTCCGTGACGCAACTCTGGAATCAATACCGGTAACCGTAATGGCCTTCTCTCAGCCATGCCACTCAATCCAAGTGCTCGTTGGTGATCGCAGATGCGGCTCGATATCGGCACGGACCCGTCTGGATCAGCCTACGCAGTCTCCGGATTCGGCTCTTCCAATAGGCCTTTGGCTTCCATCATCGGATAGATGCCGCCAGCCTGCATGACGTTTAGAATCATATCTGGGAAGCGCGTACCTTGGAGGACTTCGCCGGTCCGTTTGTTGCGCACGGTAAACTGGCCGAACTCGACCTCGATCTCGTCACCCTCCTCGATGAATTTTGATATCCCGGGACATTCCAGCGCAAAGACACCGTAATTCGCGCAATTGCGGAAGAACAGACCGTTGACCGATTCCGCAATGATACAGGTGATGCCGAGCTCCTTCAGCGACCGCGCCGCCGGTCGGCCTGAACCGGTTCCGAAATTCTGCCCACCGACGATAATGTCGCCTTGCGAAACTTGTTCCGCCCAGCCGGGCCGGTTGGCCTGAAAGGCGTATTTCGGCTGCTCGTCGTATGGCATCAGCATCACGGGTCCCGGCAGGATGAGATCGGTATTGATATGGTCGCCGAACTTCCAGGTCTTGCCGTCGATACGCATTAGCGTCTCCTACAGGAATTCGCGCGGATCGGTGAGCTTGCCGCGGATCGCCGTCGCGGCGACTGTCGCGGGCGAGGCGAGGAATATTTCGGCTTCCGAACTGCCCATGCGGCCCTTGAAGTTGCGCGTTGATGCCGTCACGCATTTCTCGCCCGGCGCGAGGATGCCGTTGCTGTAGCCGCAGCAGGCACCGCAGGTCGAGTTCGTCACCACAGCACCGGCTTCCATCAATGTCTGCACGTAGCCGCGCCGCATGGCTTCCAGGAAGATCGCCTGCGACCCGGGGGTGACGATGAAGCGCATGCCTTGGGCGACTCTTTGGCCTTTCACGATCTTCGCCGCAATCTCGAAATCGTCGAGGGTGCCGTTGGCGCAAGATCCGATAAAGGCCTGGTCGATATGATGCTGATCGGCGTCCTTCACCGGGCGGGCGTTTTCGACGATCGTATCGGGATAGGCGACGAGCGGCTCGATCGTACAGAGATTGACCGTGCGTTCTGCGGCGTAAACGGCATCGGGGTCGGCAAACTGCGCTTCGAATTCCGCCGACGGGTTGCGTTCGCGGATATGTGCGATGCAGCGTTCGTCGGCTTCGAAAACAGCGAACTCGACGCTGATTTCGGCGCACATGGTTGCCAGGGTACGCCGCGCGTTCATGCTCATCTCTTTGATGCTGTCGCCCACGAACTCAACGTTGTGCATCGCATGCTCGCCGTAACTGTTGCCGATATGCAAAATGATATCTTTACCGTTCAGCACCGGCGCCAGTTCGCCGGTCAACGTGTAGCGGATCGTCTCGCAGACCGGAAACCAAGTTTGGCCCGTGGCGCAGACGTAGCTCATTTCCGGGTGGCCGATGCCGCGCGCCGCACAATTGAAGGCGCCGGCGCTGCAGGTGTGCGAGTCTACGCAGGCGAGCAGGGTGCCCGGTAGCGCATAGCCAAAATCGGCGACCAACTGATGACAGATGCCAAGGCCACTATCGACATCGTGAAAGCGGGTTATGCCATGTTTTCCAGCAAAGCGTCGCGCCGCCTTGTGCATGCTGGCCCGCATCGGGCTGTCGGCTGGCGCGATATGGTCGAGCATGATGACAATCTTGTCGGGATCGAAAACTTTCTTCGGCTCGCGCATGCGGTTGTGCATGAAGTTCTGGTCGATCACGACAGCTGTGCCGACATTCACGGTGACAATTTCACCGGGTACGACCGATTCGAGGCCCGCCGACCGCGCGAGGATCTTCTCCACCATCGTCATGCCCATGGGAGCGCGTCCTCTGCCCGATTTCAAAATTCGATTCCGCATGCCACCATGCCGGATCGATATAGGGCATGATGGCAGGAAAGGCTGAATGATGAAACATACGACCAAGCTCCGCAAACTGATCGAGGGCGACGATATCCTTGTGTGCCCCGGTACCTACGATCCGTTGATGGCAAAGTTGATTAAGCAGCTTGGCTTCGAGGCAATGTATATGACCGGCGCTGGCGTTTCCCACTCGACACTGGCCATGCCCGACCTTGGCCTGACGACGATGACGGAAATGGTGCAGCGTGCGACCATGCTGGCGGACGCGTCGGAACTCCCGCTGATTTGCGACGCGGACACAGGCTACGGCAATGCTCTGAACGTCATGCGCACGGTGCGCGAGTACGAGCGGGCTGGTGTCGCCGGTATTCATATCGAGGATCAGGAGATGCCGAAACGCTGCGGTCATTTCTTCGGTAAGTCTTTGATTGAAAAGGATGAGATGGTCGGCAAGCTGAAGGCGGCGCTGGATGCGCGAAGCGACCCGGATTTCATGATCATCGCCCGTACCGACGCGCGCACTGCTGTTGGATTCGAGGAGGCGCTGGAACGGGCGCAAGCATATGCGGAAGCGGGCGCGGACGTCATTTTTTTCGAAAGCCCGCGCTCGATCGAAGAATTGACGGAAGTGCCCAATGCGATCGACAAGCCGGTGCTGGCCAACATGGTGGAAACCGGGCTGACACCGCTGCTATCCGCACCGCAACTTCAGGAACTAGGCTTCGCCGTCGTGATATTCGCTGGCAGCCTGGCGCGCTTTCTGGCTCGGCAGGCACAAGGCTTCCTGCAGAATCTCAAGGAAACAGGGACGACCGAGGATTACATGGATCGCATGAACAGCTTCCAGGAGCAAAACGCGCTGCTGGAATTGCCGAAGTTCGAGGAGTTGGCGAAGAAGTACGGCCTGTAGTGGTTTGTAGGGAGAGAAAACACATGGACTACCAGCATATCAAGATCGACCGGGGCGGCGAGATCGCGACGGTGACTTTCAACCGGCCGGAAGCGGCGAACGCGCTGAACGCCCGGCATATCGCGGAGATCGAACATGCGGCGCTCAGCTTCCGCGACGATCCGGTCGCCCGCGTCGTCCTCTTCACCGGCGCCGGTAAGCACTTCACATCGGGCGCGGACCTGAACGAACGCCAGGCGGAAGGCGATTCATTGGCGGTTATGCGGCAGAAGCGGCGTATCGGCCAGCGTTGCATCCAGGCGCTGCTCGACATGGATCAGATCACCATCGGCGCCTGGACCGGCGCGGCCATGGGCGGCGGCGCCTGCGTAGCGGCGGCGATGGATTTCCGCATCGGCGCGGAGGACTGCTTCATGTCGTTCCCGGAAATCCTGATTGGCGTGCCGCTGATGTGGCAGGCCCTACCGCTCTGCGTGCGCCTGATGGGGGCGGCTCGTGCGAAGCGCATGGTGATCAGCGGCGAGCATATCCATGGCCCGACCTTGCTGGAATGGGGTGTGCTCGACGATATGATCGCCAAAGGTCAGGTGTGGGACCGCGCGATGGAATGGGCCGAACGCTACGCCGCCCAATCGCCGATCGCCGCGCAGATGATCAAACGCAGCGTCAATGCGATCTGCGGCGCCCTCGACCGTTCGATCATGCACATGGATTTCGATCAGCATTTGCTGGCGAGCGGTACGGAGGACGCGGCGGAGGCAATTGACGCTTATAGATCAAAGCGTAAGGCGGAGTTCAAGGGTAATTAAAACGGCCGATTGCCTTGGAACAAATAGGGTCAATTTGGTCTAGCTAGTACATAGCTAGTTTCCGTCCATAAACGCTATGATTTTGGGATTGGCTTACAAGCATT
>CAYLTU010000118.1:0-16842 GCA_964386465.1 uncultured Rhodospirillaceae bacterium | reverse complement strand
CGCTTGAGCGGCATGCGGTTCTGCGCGCTCGCCATCAACTCGCCCTGGTCCTCCGGCCGGGTCAGGGTCGGGCCGGGGCCGACCGCATTGACCAGGATATCGTGTTCGGCCAGTTCTATCGCCATCGACTGGGTGAGATTGATGACACCCGCCTTGCTGGCGCCGTAAGCGGCGCGGCCCCGGCCGCCGAACACACCTGAATTCGAGGCCACATTGACGATGCGACCGCCCTGCCCTTGCGCCGCCATCTGGCGGGCCGCGATCTGTCCGCACAGGAAGGTGCCGCGCAGATTGATGCCGGTGACCTTCTCCCAATGCGCGTCGGAGGTTTCGAGGAATGGCTCGCGGTCCATCACGCCGGCGCTGCAGACCAATATGTCGAGCCGCGACCAGAGCGAAACCGCTTTGTCGACCGCCTGCTGGACGTCGTCGCGTCGCGACACGTCGATCACGCAGGCCTCGGCGCCCTGCCCGATGCCGGCCACGCTGGCGGCCGCCTGATCAGCATCGATATCGCAGACCAGCACCCGCGCGCCTTCCGATGCGAGCCTGGCAGCCACCGCGGCGCCGATCCCGTGACCGGCGCCCGTGACCATCGCGACCTTGTCGGTGAAGCGCATCATGTCGCCGAACCCGCCCAGACGGCGACGGGCCGGGCCTCGTGGCGCACCCGCGTGCGGTGCATGTGCCGCCGCATGCTCGCGAACGGCGTCCCGCCACGACCGGTCGGCGCCAAGGTAACGATTCTCGGCATTTCAGTCATGAACCCTCATTAACCTCGTCTTCCTCATTCCACGGGCAGCGCATCGCGCAGCAATGTGCCGAACACCACCATCTCCGGGCTGGTGACACGATAGGTCCGGATCGCCGAAACGATGGCCCGGCCCTGCTCCACCGTCGGCGGCGCATAGGCGTCCGGTATCGGCGGCAGATCCGCGACGATATCATCCGCGGCGGCAACGATCGCCTCGGAGATCGCCGCGCGCGCGCGCCGCGCCGCTTCATCGTTCAGAAGCGGCGCGATCAGGGTCGCCGCATGGGCAAGATAACCAGGCCATTCAGCCAGCAATCGATACAGGCCGGGCACGAAGGGCTTGCCGTCGTGCTCGATTTTCAACTGCATCAGCACGGCGGCCGCATCCGGCGGCGCGGTCGCGATATCGGCCATCGCCGGCATCGCTTGCAGCATCGCGGGCGGCGTCCAGGAAGCCCGCGGCGTATCCCCGCCGCCCGGCGCGGCGCCCTTGATCAACCGCTCGACACAGCCGGCGAACAACAGGTTGATCGGCGCGACGCGCACGAAATTCTCGCAGATGTTGCGAATCGCCAGCGCTCCCGCGGCGTCGACGCCCATCAGCCGCAGTGCCGCTTCGGACAGCGGCGGAAACGGAGCGATATCGATCATCTTCGCCCGACGCCACGCGGTCTCCGGGATGGTGCCGTCGAGAAAGGCGGGCCGGCAGGCGGCCCAGGCATATTCGAGGCAGCCCGGCATGGTCGCGACATGACACTGCAGCGAAGACACATAGGGCACGCCGCAATACACCCGGATCTCCTCGTAAATCCGCGTGAGTTCGCCCGTGACTTCGGTTTCGGGCAGCTCGGCCAAGGCCGTTTGAGGCGATGCGTTCATTCGATCCCGTTCTCACAATCGGATAGTGGCAATTGCCAGCGTCGGGCGGCAGTATGCGTCGTCGCGCCAAAAAAGAGAAACGCCCCCATGCCCCGAATATCCCTGATCCATGCGGTCCACGTCGCGATCGACCCGGTTGTCGAGACCTTTCGATCGGATTGGCCCGAAGCCGACACGTACAGCCTCCTGGAAGACTCTTTGCCGTCCGATCTGCAGGCCGCCGGGGCGATCGACGACGCCATGATCGACCGCTTCAAGCGGCTGGCGGATTACGCCGCGGACACCGGCGCGGACGCCATCCTGTTCACCTGCTCCGCGTTCGGCACCGCGATCGAGGCCGCCGCCGCGGCGCACGCGTCGATACCCGTCCTCAAGCCCAACGAAGCCATGTTCGAGGAAGCGATCGATATGGGCGACCGGATCGGCATGATCGCCACCTTCGAGCCGAGCATCCCCTCCATGGCGCGCGAGTTCGAGGCAATGGCGGCGGCGAGCGGTTCGTCCGCCAAGCTCGAGACGGCGTGCGTGCCCGACGCGATGGCGGCGCTGCGCGACGGCGACGCGGACACCCACAACCGGTTGGTCGCGGGCGCGGTCAACCGGCTCGGCGATACGGACGTGCTGCTGTTGGCGCAGTTCTCGACCGCACAGGCCCACCCGGCGGTCGAAGCCCGCTATTCGAATCCCGTCCTGACCAGCCCCGGCAGCGCGGTCCGCAAGCTGCGCGGCCTGCTCGAAACTTGAGAGGAAGACCGTGGAAAAACTCATCAATGGCGTGACCCAGCGCTTCGAGATCGACGGCCCGGACGGCGCGCCGGTCATCACCTTCGGGCACGCGCTGTCGCTCGACCTGCGCAGCTGGGACCCGCAGGCCGCGTTCTTCCAGGACCGCTACCGGGTGCTGCGTTACGATTTGCGCGGGCATTCCCATATCGACGAGGGCGGCGGGCCCTTCAGCATCGAGGATCTGGCGGGGGATGTGGTCGGGTTGCTGGACCATCTCGGGATCGCACGCACCCATTTCGTCGGTAGCTCGCTCGGCGGCATGGTCGGCTACGCGTTGGCGTTGGACCATGCCGACCGGCTCGACAGCGTGACATTCGCCGCGACCCAGGGCGTCCTGCCCACCGAACGGGCGGAGATTCAAAAGAAGAATATCGCCGCGATGAATGCTTCGGAGCGCGGACTCGAACTGCAGGTCGATGCGATGCTGGAGCGGCTGAACCGCGACGGTTACCGCACGGAAAACCCCGACGGATACGCCAAACAAAGAGAGATGGCGGTGTGCGGCACCGTCGACGGCTACGCCCGCTGCTGCGCCGCGATCGCGGCCATGAGCTATGACGACAAACTGGAGCGGATCGCGACGCCGACGCTGGTCGTGGCGGGGTCAGTCGACAAGTCGACCTCGCCGGAGCGCATGGCGATGTACGGCGACCGGATCGCCGGCGCGCGCATGAAAATCATCGAAAACGCGGCGCACTTCCCGAATGTCGACGAGCCGGACGCGTTCAACGCGATCTTGGACGGGTTTCTGTCGGGACCCTGACGCCCCCTATCGTCTTTCTCGGGCTTGACCCGAGAATCCATATCTAACCCGCCGCGACACTTGCAAATGGACCCTCGGGTCAAGCCCAAGGGCGACGAGTCGAGTTGAATTTACTCCGCCGGTTCCAGCCCATACACCTCACGCGCGGCCCGTTCGCTGATGCGGCCGCAGGCGAGGTCGTCGCGTACCGCGCTGCGTTCGCGCAGTTTCGGGTCGCCGTACCCGCCGCCGCCCGAGATCTCGATGACGAAGCGGTCGCCCGTGCGGCACTGGATGTTGGACGCGCCGGGATAACGGATTTCCTCGCCGTCGCGGATCAGGGTGAAGGAGACGAAGCTGCCGTCATAGCCGCCGGCAAGCCCCCAGGGGGTGGAGTTGTGGCGGTCGCTGTTGGTGCTGATCAGCACGTCGTCGCCGAGGATGTCGTAGACACGCCGCGCGCCGAGACCGCCGCGCCGCTGACCGGCGCCGCCGGAATCGGTGATCAGGGAATATTCGACGATGCGCACGAAATCCTGATCCATTTCGATCGCCTCGGCCGGCGTGTTGCCGGTGTTGGAGAGCATCTGCGCGACCACTTCCGCGCCGTCGTTCGCCCGGCCCGCCCCATTGCCGCCCATGATGATCTCGGCGAACATCTGATAGCCCTCCGGGCCTGGCTGGCTCATCGTGACCGTGTTGGTCGTGTCCGCCCCGGCGGCTGAGAACAGCTCCGGCGCGGCCTCGGCCAGCGCCCGCTTGACCGCCGAGGCGGCGCGGTAGGAGGCCGACATCCGGCCGCGCACCGGCGCCGGGCGATGCGGATCGAGCACCGAGCCCTTGCGAGTCTTGATCTCGATCGGGCGATAGATGCCCTCATTGGTCGGCACCCCGGCGCCCGCCAACTGTCCGAAAACGGTCAGCACCGCGGAATGGGTCGAGGCCACCGGATTGTTGACCGGCCAGGATATCTGATCGTCGCTTTCCGACATATCGACCATGGCGTTGTCGCCGTCGATCACGACCCGGGCGCGGATTACCGGCTGCGGACTGTTCAGTTTCTGTCCGTCGAGCCGGTCCTCCGCGAAATATTCACCGTCCGGCAGCTTGGCGATGGTCGCCCGCAGCATCGTCTCGGAATAATCCTGCAGGCTGGCCATGCAGTCCGTCGCCAGGTCGAACCCGTAACGATCGAACAGGCTTTGCATCAGCTCGCGGCCGCGCATCACGGCGGAGATCTGGGCGTGGAAATCGCCGATGACGATCTCCGGCAACCGGACATTGGCGGCGATGATCTGCTCTACCGGCCCATCGCCGAGGTCCTTCTCGGTATCGATGCGCATGGTCGGCAAAATCAGCCCTTCCTGGAACAGCTCGGTCGCGTCCGCGTTGGACCCGGCGACCGCCCCGCCGATTTCGAGATGATGGCAGATGCTGCCCGCGAAGGCGGCCAGCCTGTCACCGTGGAAGATCGGCAGGATGAAGATGATATCGTTCAGATGCTGGCCGTTCTCATAGGGATTGTTGGTGATGAAGGCGTCGGTCGGCCGCACCGTCGCCAGATCGTACTTGGCGCGGATGAAAGGCACAGCGGCAGCGAGCGAGTTCATATGCATCGGGATCGCCTCCGCCTGTGCGACCGTCCGCGCCTGCCCGTCCATGACGCAGGTCGAGCAGTCCTTCGCCTCGCGCACTATGGAGGAATAGGCCGAAAGCAGAAGGATGTCGCTCATCTCCTGCGCGATGGATTTGAAGGCGCTGGTGATGACGTTGAAATCGGCCGGGTCGATCTTGCTCATCGAATGCTCCGTTGCGCGCCTACTCGGCGGCGGTTTCTGTCGGTTCAAGTCCGTATATATCGCGTGCCGCCCGCGCGGTGATGCGCCCGCAGGCCAGATCGTCGCGCACCGCTTGCCGGTCGCGCCGTTTCGGGTCGCCGTAGCCGCCGCCGCCGGAAATCTCGATGGTCAGCCGGTCGCCCTTGCGGACCGTCATGTTGGTGGAGGCCGGGATGCGGATCTCCTCCCCGTCGCGAAAAATCGTGAAGGTGGAGAAACTGCCCTCGTAACCGCCGACGAGGCTCCAAGGCGGCGTGTTGTGCCGGTCGCCATAGGTGCTGAGCAGCACGCCCTCGCGCAGTATGTCGTAGGTGCGCCGCACGCCGAGCCCGCCGCGTTGCTTCCCGGCGCCGCCGGAGTCCGGGATCAAGGCGTATTCGGCGATGCGCACGAAGTCCTGGTCCATCTCGATCGCTTCGGTCGGCGTGTTGCCCGTATTCGACAGCATCTGCGCGACCACTTCCGCCCCGTCGTTTGCCGGGCCGGCGCCCATGCCGCCCATCACGATCTCGCAAAACATCTCGTAGCCGTCGTCGCCGATCCTGCTCATCGTGATCGAGTTGGTGGTATCCGCCCCCGCGGTCGAGAACTGCTCGGGTGCGGCTTCCGCCAGCGCCCGTTTGACCGCCGAGGCCGTCCGGTAGGCCGCCGACATGCGGCTCTGCACCGGCGCCGGATGATGCGGATCGACCAGCGAGCCCTTGCGGGTCTTGATCTCGATCGGCCGGTAGATACCGTCATTGGTCGGCACCCCGGCGCCCGCCAACTGTCCGAAAACGGTCAGCACCGCGGAATGGGTCGAGGCCACCGGATTGTTGACCGGCCAGGATATCTGATCGTCGCTTTCCGACATATCGACCATGGCGTTGTCGCCGTCGATCACGACCCGGGCGCGGATTACCGGCTGCGGACTGTTCAGTTTCTGTCCGTCGAGCCGGTCCTCCGCGAAATATTCACCGTCCGGCAGCTTGGCGATGGTCGCCCGCAGCATCGTCTCGGAATAATCCTGCAGGCTGGCCATGCAGTCCGTCGCCAGGTCGAACCCGTAACGATCGAACAGGCTTTGCATCAGCTCGCGGCCGCGCATCACGGCGGAGATCTGGGCGTGGAAATCGCCGATGACGATCTCCGGCAACCGGACATTGGCGGCGATGATCTGCTCTACCGGCCCATCGCCGAGGTCCTTCTCGGTATCGATGCGCATGGTCGGCAAAATCAGCCCTTCCTGGAACAGCTCGGTCGCGTCCGCGTTGGACCCGGCGACCGCCCCGCCGATTTCGAGATGATGGCAGATGCTGCCCGCGAAGGCGGCCAGCCTGTCACCGTGGAAGATCGGCAGGATGAAGATGATATCGTTCAGATGCTGGCCGTTCTCATAGGGATTGTTGGTGATGAAGGCGTCGGTCGGCCGCACCGTCGCCAGATCGTACTTGGCGCGGATGAAAGGCACAGCGGCAGCGAGCGAGTTCATATGCATCGGGATCGCCTCCGCCTGTGCGACCGTCCGCGCCTGCCCGTCCATGACGCAGGTCGAGCAGTCCTTCGCCTCGCGCACTATGGAGGAATAGGCCGAAAGCAGAAGGATGTCGCTCATCTCCTGCGCGATGGATTTGAAGGCGCTGGTGATGACGTTGAAATCGGCCGGGTCGATCTTGCTCATCGAATGCTCCGTTGCGCGCCTACTCGGCGGCGGTTTCTGTCGGTTCAAGTCCGTATATATCGCGTGCCGCCCGCGCGGTGATGCGCCCGCAGGCCAGATCGTCGCGCACCGCTTGCCGGTCGCGCCGTTTCGGGTCGCCGTAGCCGCCGCCGCCGGAAATCTCGATGGTCAGCCGGTCGCCCTTGCGGACCGTCATGTTGGTGGAGGCCGGGATGCGGATCTCCTCCCCGTCGCGAAAAATCGTGAAGGTGGAGAAACTGCCCTCGTAACCGCCGACGAGGCTCCAAGGCGGCGTGTTGTGCCGGTCGCCATAGGTGCTGAGCAGCACGCCCTCGCGCAGTATGTCGTAGGTGCGCCGCACGCCGAGCCCGCCGCGTTGCTTCCCGGCGCCGCCGGAGTCCGGGATCAAGGCGTATTCGGCGATGCGCACGAAGTCCTGGTCCATCTCGATCGCTTCGGTCGGCGTGTTGCCCGTATTCGACAGCATCTGCGCGACCACTTCCGCCCCGTCGTTTGCCGGGCCGGCGCCCATGCCGCCCATCACGATCTCGCAAAACATCTCGTAGCCGTCGTCGCCGATCCTGCTCATCGTGATCGAGTTGGTGGTATCCGCCCCCGCGGTCGAGAACTGCTCGGGTGCGGCTTCCGCCAGCGCCCGTTTGACCGCCGAGGCCGTCCGGTAGGCCGCCGACATGCGGCTCTGCACCGGCGCCGGATGATGCGGATCGACCAGCGAGCCCTTGCGGGTCTTGATCTCGATCGGCCGGTAGATACCGTCATTGGTCGGCACCCCGGACCCTGCCAGCTGGCCGAACACGGTCAGCACCGCGGATTGCGTCGAGGCCACCGGGTTGTTGACCGGCCAGGGCACCTGGTCGTCGGTCTCCGACAGGTCGACCAGCGCCCGGTCGCCTTCGATGACCACGCGCGCGCGGATCACCGGCTGGGCGCTGTTCAGGGTGCGTCCGTCGAGCTTGTCTTCGGCGAAGTACTCACCGTCCGGCAGCCCGGAAATGGTCGCGCGGATCATCTTCTCCGAATAATCCTGCAACGCCGCCATGCAATCCGACGCCAGTTCCAGTCCATGCCGGTCGAACAACGCCTGCAGCAGATCGCGGCCGCGCATGACGGCGGAGATCTGCGCGTGGAAATCGCCGATAATCGTCTCCGGCAATCGGACATTCGCGGCGATGATCTGCTCGACCGGGCCGTCGTTCAGATCCTTCTCCACGTCGATCCGCAAGGTCGGCAGGATCAGGCCTTCCTGATACAGCTCGGTTGCGTCCGCATTCGAGCCGGCCACCGCGCCGCCGAGTTCGAGGTGATGGCAGATGCTGCCGGTAAACGCCGCCAGGCGGCCCTCATGGAACACCGGCATGATGAAGATGATATCGTTCAGGTGCTGGCCGTTCTGGTAGGGATTGTTGGTGACGAAGGCGTCGGTCGGGCGCACCGAGGCGAGGTCGTATCGCGCCTTGATGAACGGCACCGCGGCGGCCAGCGAGTTCATGTGCACCGGTATCGCTTCCGCCTGCGCGACCGTGCGGGCCTCGGCATCCATCACGCAGGTCGAACAATCTTTCGCCTCGCGCACCAGCGAGGAATAGGCCGCCCGCAGCATGATGTCCTGCATCTCCTGCGCAATGGATTTGAACGCGCTGGACAGGACATTGAAGTCGGCGGGATCGATCATGCGCCATGCCGCGTCAGTTTGACCGCACCGTTCGCGACGACCTCGAAGCGCCAACCCGGCGGCACCGGTGTGCTGGTCGTCGTCTCGACGACGATGGCGGGGCCTTCGGCCGAGAAACCCTGCGGCAGCCCCTCGCGTTGATAGATGGCGTAGGACCCGGTCAGTCCCGGCAGTCCGATGGCGCGCGTGCCGACACTCTCGGTGCCGCCCCCGCCGCTGCTGTCGTGCGAAAGCGCCGGGCGCGGATGCTCCGCGGTGAGCCGGAACGATATCGCCTCGACCCGGCTTTTGCGAAAGGCGTGGTTGTACTGCTGCTCGTGCAATTGATGAAATTTCTCGACCAGAGAATCGACGCCGTCACGGGCAATTTCTTCGGGATCGACCGGCACGCGCAGCTCGTAACCCTGGCCTACATAGCGCGCATCGACGGCGAAACTCAGGGTCAGCGCGGCGGGATCGTAGCCCAGCGCCGCATATTCGGCTGCGGCACGAGCGCGCAGATCGGCGATGCGCTCGGCGAAACCTTCCTTCGTCAGCGTATCGGTCCTGACCGCGCCATCCGCGCGCACATAGTCGATGCGAACATCGGCGACGGCGAGACCATAGGCCGAGAAAATTCCCGGATGGGGCGGGATCAGTATCTGATCCATGCCCATCTCGACCGCCAGAGGCCCGGCGATCAGGGCGCCGGCGCCGCCGCACGGAAGCAGCGCGAACTGGCGCGGGTCGTAGCCGCGCTTGACGCTGACCCGTCGCAGCGCCTGGGCCATGTTGACGATGGCGATGCGATAAACTCGTTCCGCCAGCTCGATGGGTTTCAGTTCCAGTCGGCCGCAAAGGTCCGCTGCCGCCCCTTCCGACAATGCCGGATCGAGCACGATGCCGCCAGGAAGCGCTGTCGCCGTGTCCAGCAGACCCAGCAGCAGCATCGCGTCGGTCAGGGTGAAACCCTCGCCGCCATAGCCGTAACAGGCCGGTCCCGGATCAGCGCCCGCGCTCCGCGGCCCGACCTGCAGCATTCCACCGGCATCGATATGGGCGATGCTGCCGCCCCCGGCGCCGATTGTTACGATGTCGGTCATCACCACGTTGAGCGGCAACCCGTCGACATTGAATTCGGCCGTTCCCTTCACCGTGGTTTGCGGCATGCCGCCGGTGATCAGGCAGACGTCGCAGCTCGTGCCGCCGACATCGATGGAAATGACATCCGATATACCGGTCGCCTTCGCCACTTCCGACGCCGCCGTCACGGCCGCCGCCGGGCCGGAGACGAACATGTTGGCGGTGCGCCGGCGCGCCGTCTCCAGCGGCACCGCCCCGCCGTTCGACTGCATGATCAGCGGCGTGCCACCGAAACCGACCTCGCGCACGGACTCGCCGAACCTGGTCAGGTATTTCTCGACCGCCGGGCCGATATAAGCGTCGATCACCGCCGTGCTCGTCCGCTCGTATTCGCGGTGCTCGGGCGCGACCACGGAGGACAGCGAGACGCGCACCTGCGGATATTTCCGCTGGATGATCTCCCCGATTGTCCGCTCGTGGGCCGGATTGGCATAGGCGTGCAGCAGGCAGACCGCGATGGATTCAATATCGTGCGTGCCGACCAACTCGTCGATCAGCGCTTCCGCCGCGCCCGGATCGAGCGCGGCAACCACCGTGCCGTCCGCGTCCATCCGCTCGCCGACCTCGAAAACCCTGTCGCGCGAAATCAGCGGTTCGGCCTTTTGATAGAACATGTCGTAGACGACGGTCTTGTCCTGGCGCTGGATGAACAGCACATCGCGGAACCCCTGCGTCGTAATCAGGGCCGTCCGCGCGCCGCGCCGCTGGATCAAGGCATTCGCGGCGATCGTCGAGCCGTGCAGCAATTCCGACACGGCGGCACCGGTGGTGTCGGCCGCTTCGAGTATTTCCTTCAGGCCGGTCACCGCCGCGACGCTGGGATCGCTGGGGGTAGAGGGCAATTTGTGGACGCTGAGCCGACCCGCATCGTCGACCATGACCAGGTCGGTAAATGTGCCGCCGACCTCTATTCCTACGATCACGTTGTATTCTCCTGTATTTTCAAGGGCGCAAGTTTCGCGATTAGGACCCGGCATTGCAACTGGGCGACGGGCTTTTTATCGCACCGTGTTCGCGATATGCGTCAGTTCCTTGCGCTGATAGCGCGTCAGTTCACGCGGTAGGGCCGATTTGAGGTGGGCCACAAGTTCGGCCAAGGTCGGGAAAATCTTGATAATTCGAACGGATCCATCCGTTGAGACGGTCGCGGCGTGCTTGTCGGCCGGGCTCACGGCCGCAGTCCGGACACCGTCCCGCGCGCCAGGCAATGTCGCCAGAATTCTGCCAGTGGCGCGCTCTCGCAGCTGCGCCAAGCCGTCACCCGGGACGACAACCGCCAAAGCGCCGTTCCGGCCCTCCGGTATCGCGACGTCGGTAGGACGCAATTTCTTACCGGTTACAGCGTCCCACAGCTCGGCCAGACCCGAGCCCGTCATCGTGATAAGGCGCTCGCCGTCCTTGTCGAACGCGGCGCTCGCGATTTCGTCCCGCGCGCCTTCCAGCCGGATGACCGCCAGACTTTCATGCGCTTTCCATAGCCGCGCCGTGCCGTCGGCCGACGCCGTCAGGATCCACGTGCCGTCCGGACTGAACGCCGCCGTATAGACCTGATTGTCGTGACCCGCCAGAACACCCAGCGGCGCGCCGGTTTCGGCATTCCAGAGCCGCGCCGTGTTATCGCCGCCCGCCGTCACGACATAGCGGCTATCCGGACTGAAGGCGGCGGAATTGACCTCTCCCTCATGCCCGCTCATGACGGCGACCTGCCGCCCCGTCGTCGCGTCCCACAGCCGCGCCGCGTTGTCGCCCCAGGCGGCGGTAATCACCCGGCGGCCGTCCGGGCTGAAATAGGCCGCGGTAACATAGCGGTCGTGGCCGCTCAGCACGGCGACGGTTTCGCCGGTCTTCGCGTTCCATAGCCTCGCCGTGCCATCCGCGGATGCCGTGGCGACCCGGTTTCCATCGGGGCTGAACGCGGCGACCCGAACCGCTCGCTCGTGCCCCCGCAGAACGAGTCGTTCGGAACCGGTTTCGGCGTCCCAGATACGCGCTGTCTTGTCGCGCGACGCGGTGACCACACGGCCGCCATCGGCGCTGAAGGCCGCCGAACGGATCAGGTTCCCATGGCCGACCAATACGGCAATCGTGTTCCCGCTCGCCGTGTCCCATATGCGCGCCGTGTTGTCGTAGGACGCCGTGAGCATGCGGCCGCCATCGGGGCTGAAGGCGGCGGCGTTCACCTCGCCGCTATGCCCCTTCAGGATGACAACCGTTTCGCCGGTTTCGACATCCCAGAGCCGCGCCGATCTGTCGAAGGAGACCGTCATCACGCGGCTTCCGTCGGGGCTGAATGCGGCCGACCAGACCTCGGCTTCGTGGCCTTCAAGAACGGCGAGTTGTTTGCCCGTGGCGACATCCCACAGACGCGCGGATTTGTCCGATGACGCCGTAACCGCCATCGTCCCCTCGGCATTGAACGCCGCGATGCGTACAAACCGGTAATGGCCCCGGAACACCGAAATCTCTCGCCGGTTCAGATAGGCGTCGTAAAGCACGCGTACGGCGGCATCGGCAATCTCAGGCGGAGTGTCCGCGACATTCTCCGGTAATGCGGCCAGGGCAAGAAGCGCGCCTGTGACCATGTCGTTCTCGGCGATGCTGTCGCGCGCCAGATCCAGCAGGATGTCTGCCGGCGGCAGTACGAAGCGGCCCCACAATGCCGGTGTCGTTGGCGCGACCAGCGCGGCGGCGACGGCCTCCGGTTCGTCCGGCGATTGAGCCCGCGGCGCGACCTGGATCGGTCCGGTTTTCGGCTTTTCCGCGACTGTTTCGATCGGAGCTTTTCGTTGAATGCCGGCTCGTTTAGCCGATTCCGAAAGTTTACCGAACCCGTACCAGCCCAGAACGGTGACGACGATTGCGGCCACGACGGCGAAAAGCAGGTCGCGTTTCGCCTTCCTTGCCTCTTGCTTTTCGGTTTCGGCGTCTATCGCCATGCGTCGGTTCCCTCCGCAGCGGCGCGTATCCACGGGATATAGGCCGGTACCAGCCAATCCGCAACGCCGGACCCGCATATGAACCTTGACTCCGGCGGCATCGAAACGGTCAGGTTTGGGTTCGGTTGAAACAAGCACGGGCACACACCAGCATGACCAGCCTCGACCGGCCGCGCGCCGACATCCTCGACATCATCGGCAAGAATCTGGGGCCGGACGATTTGATAGATGCCGACCGGCGCGGACCGCTTGAGAGGCTCCGGCAAATCGAGAGCGAACCGCTGCCGGAAACGATCTACGACGTTCTTGCCACCGCGGCGGCGGACATTCCGGATCAATTGGCGCTGCATTTCTTCGAAACCGGCGAGAAACTGACCTACCGGGAACTGCTCGAAGCCGTAAATCGGCTGGCGGACGGTTTACACGATTTCGGTGTCCGCAAGGGCAACCATGTCGGCGCAATGCTGAACAATCTCCCCAGCTTCCCGATCACCTGGCTGGCGCTTGGCCGTCTCGGTGCGGTCGTCATCCCGATCAACATCCGCTACACCGCGCCGGAAATCGGCTACGTCCTGAACGACGGCGACGCGGAGTTTCTCGTCATCGATGCCGAATACCTGCCCCTGCTGGACAAGGTCGACGCGATGCCGGACGCGTTGACGCCGGACCGCATCGCCGTTCAGGGCGGCGAAGGCGGGACGGCGTCATTCGACAGCCTGCTCGCCAACGGTGACTCCGCTTTCGTTCCGCCCGAACTGGCGGGACCCGACGATTTGATGAACATCCAGTACACCTCGGGCACCACGGGCTTTCCCAAGGGCTGCATGTTGCGGCACCGCTATTGGGTCGGCACCGCGACGGTTGCCGCGCGGCGCGACGGCGTCCGATACCGCAACATCCTCGCCCACCAGCCCTATTTTTACATGGACCCGCAATGGATGACCTTGATGACGTTCCTGCATCGCGGGACGTTGTTCGTCGCCAACCGGCCGAGCGCGAGCCGCTTCATGGACTGGGCGCGGACGTATCGCATCCATTTCTGTATCTTTCCCGAAGTCGTCTACCGGCAGCCGCCCGACCCGCGCGACGGCGAAAACGATCTGCGCCGGATTGCGATCTACGGTGTCCGCAAATCCGTCCATGCCGACCTGCAACTGCGCTTCAACGTGCAGGCGCGCGAAGCCTTCGGCATGACCGAAATCGGCTCCACGCTGTTCGTCCCGCTCGAATCGACGGAGATGGTGGGCTCCGGATCGTGCGGCATTCCGGCCGCGTTCCGCGAGATCCGCGTGGTCGACGATGACGGCAACGACGTACCGCGAGGCGAGATCGGCGAGATGGTCGTGAAAGGGCCCAATATCCTGATCGGCTACTACAACAAGCCGAAAGCGACGGCGGAATCGTTCTTCGGCGACTGGTTCCGCACCGGCGACCTGTTCCGCCAGGACGAGAACGGCTTCCTCTATATCGTCGGCCGCAAGAAGGACATGATCAGGCGCTCCAGCGAGAACATCGCGGCGCGCGAGGTCGAGGCCGCGCTGATGCTGATGCCGGAAATCGACGAAGCCGGCGTCGTGCCCGTCCCCGACGAGGTGCGGGGCGAGGAAGTCAAAGCCTATGTCGTCCTCGCCGACGGTTATGGCCGGGACGACGCCCCACCGGAGAAGATTATCGAACACGCGCGCGCGCATCTGGCGGTCTTCAAGGTCCCCCGCTACCTCGAATACCGAACGGATTTTCCACGCACCCCTTCCCTCAAGCTCAAGAAAGGCGAGTTGGTCGCCGAGAAGGAGGATTTGAGGACCGGCAGCTGGGATGCGGTCGAGGCGGTGTGGCGCTGAAGGCCGCGGTCCGCGCCGGCAGCGAAGCATCTGACTGCAGCAAGATCACCTTTTCGCCTCGCGGAGGATTTGCGTCGGTCCCCACACGTGATACGAATCGCGCAAATCAATTCGAACGAAGGGAGTGCCTCCAATGCGCTATCTGCACACCATGGTCCGGGTAACGGACCTCGACGCAACGCTGAACTTCTTCTGCGGCCTGCTGGGCATGGTCGAAACGCGCCGGACCGAAAGCGAGAAGGGCCGCTATACGAATATCTTCCTCGCGGCATCCGACGACGAGGACGCCGCCCGGGAGACCAAGGCGCCGGTCCTCGAGCTAACCTACAATTGGGACCCGGAGGAATATGCCGGCGGCCGCAATTTCGGCCATCTCGCCTTCGCCGTCGACAATATCTACGACACCTGCCAGAAGCTGATGGATGCGGGCGTGACCATCAACCGTCCGCCGCGCGACGGCCACATGGCATTCATCCGCACGCCGGACAATATCTCCATCGAATTGCTGCAGAAGGACGAGCGCCTGCCCGATCAGGAGCCCTGGGTGTCGATGGAAAATACCGGCGCCTGGTAGGCTGGCACCGACCGGCGCGGTTCTACGCCGTTTCCTGCGACAGCCGCGCGAGCGGCGCTTCGCGAATCGGCCAGTGCAGGGCGGTGGCCAAAACGCCGACGCCGACGGAGGCCGCCCACATCAGATCGTAGGTCCCCGTCACGTCGTAGATGTAACCGCCGAGCCAGGCGCCGACGAAGCTGCCGAATTGGTGGCTCATCATGACCACGCCGAACAGCATCGAGAAGTAACGCGTCCCGAATACCTGGGCGACGATGCCGCTGGTGAGCGGTACCGTGGCGAGCCATAGCAATCCCATGAACACGCCGAAAATCAGCGCCGTCACATCGTTGATCGGCACGATCAAGACCAGCCCCATAAGTACCGCGCGCGCGGCGTAGATGATGCACAGCAGGTTCTTCTTGCTGAACCTGTCACCCAGCGCCCCGAAAATGTAGGCGCCCGCGACGTTGCACAACCCGATCAGCCCCAGCGAATAGGCGGCGGCGGTCGACGAAACATCGTTGTCGACGAGGAAAGCGGGAAGATGGGTTCCGATGAACGTTACGTGGAATCCGCATACGAAAAAGCCGGCGGTAAGAAGGACATAGCCGGAATGGGAACGCGCCTCGCCGATGGCTTCGCCCAACGATTGCGCCGGACCAACACTTTCCAGCGGCGGCGCGCCGTGCAATCCAATCGTAATAATCGGCAGAAGCCCTACCGCAACCGTCAACACAAGGAAGGTTTCCCGCCAGCCGATCGAATCGAGCAGCGCCTGGACGCCGGGCACGAAGAAAAACATCCCCAATGAGGCGGCGGCTATGATCGTCCCGAAGACCAGACTGCGGCGCGTTTCCGGCACCACCTTGCTTACCGCGCCCAGTACCAGGACTTGCGTGGGACCGCTCAACCCCAATCCGACCAGGAGGCCAAGCGACAGGAACAGATCGAAGGGCGCCGCGCTCCGGCCGGCCATCCAGAGACCGAGCGCGTAAAGCAGGGCGCCTGCGACAATGACGCGAATGGCCCCATAGCGGTCCGCGAGCAGCCCCGCCGCGGGTTGCGATACGCCGTAGATCAGCGCCTGGGCGGCCAAGACGAAACCGAAGAACTGCCGGCCGATCTCCAGGTCGAACGCGACCGGGCGCAGGAAGACGCCAAAGGATTGCCGCAGCCCGCCGCCGATCATCACGATCACGACACCGCAGAACACCATGAACCAGGCCTGGCGCGTCATCTGGCGGCCGCTCCAGTGGGCGTATGGGAAAGTGGGATCGTCATGGAACCCAGTATACGGTTAGAGTGCAAAAGGGTTACCGGCCCGGTCCACCTCTGTCCAGCCCGATTGGAAATCAACCGGTTTGGAAAGAGGGGTCCGGCAGGCGATGATCGAGAAAGCGGAGGAAACGCAATTGCCCGGAACACGAACCCGGACTGCTGGAATGAGCGTCCTGCCGACGGGCGGGGCACTGGGCGCGGAGATCAAGGGGTTGGACTTGAGTCAGCCCCTGGCACCGGAAACGGTCGCCGCCATGCGCCACGCCGTACTGGAACATTGCCTCGTTTTCTTCCGCGATCAGGCGCTGGACGATGCGGCGCAGGTTGCCTTCACGCGCTATTTCGGAACGCCGGCGATACATGTCCGCGACAACCAGCCGGACCGCCCGACCGAGGAGATCATGATGGTTTCCAACGTGAAGGAGAACGGCAAGCCGATCGGCTCGCTGGGCCACGGCGAGATCGAATTTCACGCCGACCTCTCCTACATGCCCCACCCGGGCACGTTCTCGCTGCTGTATGCCGTGGAAATTCCCGATCGGGGCGGCGCCACGCAATGGTGCAACAACAACGCGGCCTATGACGGCCTGGACGATGCCATGAAGGCGCGGCTGGAAGGCCTCCGCGCAACGCATCTGCATTTCAGGCCGGAACAGAATCCGGACCCGGTCATCGATCACCCGATCGCCTGCACCCATCCGGAGACGGGCCGAAAAACGCTCTTCATCAGCCCCTACTTCGCCAAATCAGTCGTCGG
>CAYLTU010000117.1:0-16988 GCA_964386465.1 uncultured Rhodospirillaceae bacterium | reverse complement strand
GCCGAAATTCGCGCAATTGGCCTGAAAATCCGTATTCTTCACGACCGACTATTTAACGAATTTTGTCTTCTGAAATGCCAATTCGAACGCCTACAAAAACCGGTGCTGACCCGACGTTGCTGGACGACCCCTTTGTGTTGTCTCGCGAAACGCATCTGGCGACGCAGCTGCCAGATGGTCCGCTTCGTCTTTTGGTCATCGTCGATACCGAAGAAACCTTTGATTGGGATGCGCCCTTCGACAGCGATGCGACGGATACGAGCGCGATGTCCGAGGTCGGAAGAGGGCAGGATGTCTGCGAAGCCGCCGGCGTCGCACCGACTTACGTCGTGGGTTATCCCGTGGCGAGCGACGCAAAAGCGATGGACAGCCTTTCTGGTTTCTCGAAGAACGGTAAAGCTACGATCGGGGCTCATCTTCACACATGGGTTTGCCCGCCGTTCGAGGAAGAAGTCAACAACGCCAACTCCTACCAGGGAAATCTTCCGCACGAGTTGGAGAAAAGAAAGCTCGAGAGTTTGTGCGAGCGAATCGCGCAAAGCAGTGGCGTCAGGCCGAGAGTGCATCGGGCGGGCCGCTACGGTTTCGGCTGGAGAACGGCGGAGATCATCAAGGAACTGGGGTTCCTAGTCGATATGAGCCCGACGCCGGGTTTCGATATGACACGCGACGGAGGTCCCAATCACGAAAGCGTTCCGAATGCACCGCAATGGCTCGACGCTCAACGGGAGTTACTGTGTATCGCCGGTACGGGTGGTTTTGTCGGCAAAATGCGGAATTTCGGTCCGTTGTTAAGCCGCCTTTCGGAAAGTCCGATGGGATTGAAATTGCATGCGGGGAGTATTTTCTCGCGGTTGGATTTCTACGAAAGGATCCGGTTGTCTCCGGAGGGCTTCAGCTTGGATGAGATGAAGCGATTGACGCACAGCCTCATCGATCAGGGCGAAAAGGTTCTGACCTTGTCATTTCACAGCCCTTCCCTGAAAGTCGGTGGCACGCCTTACGTTCGGAACAAGCAAGACCTGAAGGCGTTCCTGCAGACTTTGGAAGATTATTTCTCGTACTTCCTCAATGAAATCGGCGGCCGGCCGGCGACTCCGTTGGGTTTGCGCGATGAGCTGGTATTCGCTGAAGAGAAGCAGTCGCGATGAAGGTTCTGGGCATTTCGCCGTTGGACAAGGACGCGACCGTCTCGTTCGTCGAGGACGGCAGGATTCTCTTTGCCGCCGGAGAGGAGCGTTATAGTCGCCAGAAGCAGCATGCCGGATTTCCCTACGATGCGCTCGCGGACGGGTTGCGGTATTTGGGTTGGTCGCCGACGGAACTGGACATCGTCGCCTATGCGTTTCTTCCGGCTGCCCGTGAAGAAGCGATGATGAGCGAAAACGTTCGGAAGTCGCTGCAACGGTCCTATGCGTCGGATTGGCGGCAGGCGCTTGCCGCCGCCGGCCGGAGCTCTTCCCGTCATGCTGTCGACAGCGTCCCCGGATTGGCGGACGTCCGCGAAAAGTTGGAGAAGAGCTGGGCGAAGAAATTGGCCTACCAGGCGCTTGGGACATGGCCGCTGTTCTCGGCCGCCGCCAATCGCCACCTCGCCCGCGACTGGATTCGCCGTTCGGTCGATACCCACAAACGGATGCAGTCGCATCTGCGTGACGGGTTGAAAAAATTCGGTATCGAAGGTCGATTGAAACAGTTCGAGCATCATATCACGCATGCCGCGAACGCGTATTTCTGCAGCGGTTACGACCGCGCGCTCATCGTGTCGCTGGACGGCTACGGCAGCGGATTAGCCGGCGCGGTCAGCGTTGGCGAGGGTGGCAAGATCACGCGTCAACAGAGCTTGCGATTTCCCCATTCGCTGGGAACTTTCTTCGAGCATGCTACGACCTGTCTGGGCTATAGGGCGGACCGCCACGCGGGCAAGATTGTCGGTCTGGCTGCCTATGGCGATCCGGAGCGTTTGTCGCCGACGCTGCTGAAACGGTTTCACCGGTGCGATGGTGATTATGAGATCGTCGAGAGCTTCAACTATTTCTTTTCCCGATATCTTGGCGCCAAATTCTCGAAAATCGACGTTGCCGCGGCCTACCAAAACATTCTGGAACTGGTTGCCAGCGAACTGGTCCGGTATTGGATCGAAAAGACCGGCTGCGACAAAGTGGTCCTGTCCGGCGGTGTGACGGCCAACGTGAAGATGAACCAGCGAATCTTCGAGGTCGATGGCGTCGAGAAGCTGTTCGTCTATCCGAATATGGGCGACGGCGGATGCAGCACGGGCGCGGCGCTTCACGCCGACCGCGACTCCGATATTCATCAACCGTTTCAAGGCGCCTATCTTGGACCGGAGTTCTCCGAGGGTCAGATCGCCGACGCCTTGCGGCAAGAGGGGTTGGCCTTCACGCGACCGAACAATCTTGCCGCGGAAGCGGCGCGTTGCATTGACGACGGAAAAGTCCTGGCCCGCTTCGACGGACGGATGGAGTACGGGCCGCGCGCACTCGGCAACCGTTCGGTGATCTACCATGCAAGGCAGCCGGAGATAAACCGGTGGCTGAACGACAGACTCGGCCGAACGGAATTCATGCCTTTTGCGCCGGTGACGCTGTGGGAAGAACGTCATGCGATGTATGAGAATATCGATGGCGTCGATTTCGCCGCGCAGTTCATGACCGTCACGACGGATTGCACGGCAAGAATGAAAAAGGACTGCCCGGCGGCCGTTCATGTAGACGGTACGGCGCGGCCGCAACTGATCAAGCGCGAGGTTAATCCCGGCTATTACGACATCGTCAAGGAATATGAGAAGCTGACCTCGATCCCGACGCTTATCAACACCAGCTTCAACATGCATGAGGAGCCAATCGTCTGCACCCCTGCGGATGCGGCGCGCGCGTTCCTGCGCGGCGGACTCGACGTGATGGCGGCGGGACCTTTCTTGGTCGAGAATCCGAACGCGGCGTAGGCGCCGCGTGCGCGGTCGGGCTCAATCGATGTCCAGCTCGTTGTGTTCCATGATCCACGACTCCGCTTTTGCATCCCGGTAAAACCCTTCGGTTGCGGGATGCGCAAGCAGCGCCGCGACATAGGCCTCGGATGGCGCGTCGAGCGAGATACCGTACGTACTGAAGCGGCTTGCGATGGGCGCGAAAAAGGCGTCCGCGGCGCAAAAATTTTCGCCGAACAGGTATGGATCGCCATCGCACCAGTTCCGCCGGGCCCAGGACCAAAGGGCGCGCATGCGCGCGATATCGGCGCCGGTTTCCGCATTGGGAACGAAAGACGTGTATTGCCGCCGCATATTCATCGGCATCGTTGCGCGCAACGAAGAGAAGCCGGAATGCATCTCCGCACACAGGCTCCTGGCCGCGGCGCGCGCGGCGGTGTCGCGCGGCCACAAACCCGCGTCCGGATGACGTTCGTGAAGAAATTCCGCGATGGATAGGCTATCCCAGATCGTCAGTTCCGCACCGTCATTTTCGACGCGCAGCGTCGGCACCTGTCTGGCTGGATACGAAGCGCTCGCGAAGTCGGTGAACGCTTCGGTGTAGAGCGGGACGACTTTGTGCTCGAAGGGGATGCCGAACGGTTCGAACAGCAGCCAACCGCGCAGCGACCAACTGGAATAGTTTTTGTTTCCGAGGGTGAGAACGTAGCGCATTTATCCGTCCTGTACTTTGAAATGATTGATGTCCGGCTTTATCACCGCCGCGCGACCGGGTTCGCTGTCTTGTATCGTTCGGTCGATTGGAGGTCAAAGAAAGGTCCTTCGATCACGGTCGAAGCATCGCCTGCCGCGCGGGGCTAAAATTTGCGTCGGGCGACGAATCGCGGTTTCTTTGATCCAGTCGCAGGGAAATGCCAAGCGCCGCAGGACCGATATGCCCAATTCGCGAAGCAACGAGCATGGCGTGATCTTTGAATTCGTCTCGATCGGCAGTTACGTCAAAGTTTCCGCCGTCGATACAAGGACCGGGACGGAAGTATCGATCGTCGGCGATCCGCGCCGGGGCGAAGCGGCGCTGCGCCGCGTGGCGCTTCGGAAGCTCGAGAACACGATGCAAAAACAGAACGCAACCGGACGCGGCCGGCTTGTCTAACCGTCAGTCGGTCATGACCTGAAATCGATGATCGTCGTCGGCCGCCATGCGGTTGACCAGATCGATCTCCCAAGAGAGGTAGGCGCGCATGGCATCTTCGATCGCGCCGTCGGTTGTTTCACGCGCCTTGAGACGAATATCGTCCGGTGCGCTGGCCATCCGGTCGGTACCGCTTTCCAGCTTCAGGCCGGCATCGGTCCACGCCTCCGTTCCACCGGTAAGCGCTTTCGCTTTCCCGGAGTAGCGGCTCGCGGCAAGGCCCGCCAAAACGCCGTCGGGCGACGTGAAAATGACCGTATCGGCGGCGGGTATCTTCGCCATCGCTTCCGAGAGTCCGGACCTGATTGCGTACCAGGCGCCGGGAATATGCCCCTGTCGATATTGCTTGCTGTTCGCCAGGTCGACGATCCGCGCGTCGCCGCCGGCGTGTAGTTCCTTCGCCGCCGCGGCGTCGATCCAGGGGACTGATGCCTCATCAAATCCCTGGATGCGCGGTGCGAACGATCCGCGTTCCAGGTCTATGCGCGTCGATACGTCGTATCGGCTCGTTCACGCCGCAGCCTCCCCGTCATTCGTTTCCTATCTGGTAACGATACCGCACGGCGCCCCAAGGTGCGCTATCCGTTGCCGATCATGCCAAATTCGAAATCGACTCTTAGCATGGCCTTGGAGGCGTCATTGTCACTTCGGCGTGAGAAATCCGTAGGCAGTCGGCGCGTATCTGCCGAGTGGAGAGAAGGCCGGGCGTTTAGGAGGTCGCCGCTCCGGAGCGGCCGCGGCCGAGGCCGATACGCTTGGCAAAACTCGACCGTTGCGCGGAATAGTTCGGCGCGACCATCGGGTAATCCGAGTTGAGGCCCCATTTCGCCCGATATTCTTCCGGCGTCATGCTGTAATTCGTCCGCAGGTGCCGCTTCAGCATTTTCAGCTTCTTACCGTCTTCCAGGCAGACGATGAAATCGGGGGTGACGGATTTGCGGATAGGAACGGCGGGTTTCGGCCGATCGCTTCCGGCATGATGACCGTTGTCGAGCGTTTGCAGGGTGCCGAACACTGAATTGATGACGTCGGGTATTTTCCCCAACGGCAGGTCGTTGTTGCCGACATATGCGGAAACGACTTCGGTCGTCATGCGCAGCATGTCGCCTTGCGAAATACCGTTGCTGATCTTCTCGTTTCCGGACTTGTCGACCATAGAACCCACCCGCCAATCAATCGCGTACCTTAGTTTCAAAGATAGGCACACTGGTCAAACATTGTCAATTAAAGTCGAATATAGTGTTAATATTCGATTTTTGCACCAATATTTAAGTACTCATTAAGACTATATTGTAAATTAATTTGGCACTACATATTGAATTTTGACTGATGGGGCCATCTATATGCTGTGTGCCATCCTCTTGGATGGCATAAATCAAAACTGATTACATCAGATTGTCGAAAGCTACTGTTCGATTACTGTCCACGGCGCTTCCTCGCAACGTCGTGCACAGAGGATGGTCCACAGCTAGTGGGAAGGCTGGTATGCACATGCGACATATGGTAACTGATGGATACGAGGAAGCAGGTGCAGCGCGCCGAGACGCGGCGCAGGAATTTGCAATATGGCAGCCAGTGAAAGCGCGGCAGACGCCGTCGGTATCGCTTCGGATCACGCGGGGTACGAGTTGAAATCCACGCTCGTCACCATGCTGTGCGACATGGGGCTTGAGGTCCTGGATCTCGGCACCGATGGCCCCGAGTCGGTTGACTATCCCGACTTTGCGAATGCGCTGGCCGACGCTTTGGCGGCGGGAAGCGCGTCGCGTGGGATTCTCGTCTGCGGTACAGGGATCGGCATCGCCATGGCGGCGAACCGGCACCGCAATATCCGTGCCGCCACCTGTCACGACACGACGGACGCGCGGCTGGCCCGCCAACACAACGACGCCAATGTCTTGGCGCTGGGCGCCCGCACAATTGGACCGGAAGTGGCACAGGACTGCGTCCAGGTCTTTCTAGATACCGCCTTCGAAGGAGACGCGAACCCCCGCCATGCGCGGCGCGTCGCAAAGATGTCCTGAGGCGCCTGTTCGGCGCGCCTCGCAACCAGGAAAATCTCAAAGCCATGCTCCAAAAGACGGCCGATGTACAGGAAGCGGATCTGGAAGGCTACTTCTCCAATGATCTGGCGCAAACCGACCCAGACCTTCTCGCCGCACTGGCCGCCGAGTGCGGACGGCAGCAAGACCAGATCGAACTGATCGCGTCGGAAAACATCGTCAGCAAGGCCGTCCTGGAAGCGACGGGATCTGTCCTGACGAACAAATACGCCGAAGGTTATCCCGGTCGCCGCTATTATGGCGGCTGCGAGCATGTCGATGTAGCCGAGCGGATCGCGATCGAGCGCGTGAAGGCGCTGTTCGGCTGCGGGTACGCCAATGTGCAGCCGCATGCCGGTGCGCAGGCGAACGAAGCGGTCTTCCTGGCCCTGGTGAAACCGGGTGAGACCATCATGGGCATGTCGCTCGCGGCAGGCGGTCACCTGACCCATGGCGCACGGCCGAACATTTCCGGCAAGTGGTTCAACGCGGTGCAATATGGCGTTCGTCGCGCCGATTCCCTGATCGATTTTGACGAAGTCGAAGCGCTCGCCCGGGAGCACAAGCCGAGACTGATCATCGCCGGTGGGTCGGCCTACCCACGGGTCATCGATTTCGCCCGTTTCCGTGAGATTGCGGACTCCGTCGGCGCCTATTTCATGGTCGACATGGCGCACATCGCCGGCTTGGTCGCGGGCGGCGTGCATCCTACGCCGTTCGGCCATGCCCATGTGGTGACCTCGACCACGCACAAGACGCTGCGCGGCCCGCGTGGTGGCCTGATAATGACGGACGACGAGGCGCTGGCGAAGAAGATCGACAGCGCTGTGTTTCCGGGTCTGCAGGGCGGTCCGCTGATGCACGCGGTGGCGGCGAAGGCGGTGGCCTTCGGGGAAGCGCTGCGGCCGTCCTTCGGGACCTATGCGAAAGCGGTAGCGGACAATGCGCGAGTACTGGCTGAAACGCTGCTCGAAGGCGGTCTTGATATCGTGTCCGGGGGTACGGATACCCACGTCGTACTCGTCGATCTGCGGCCGATGGAGCTTACCGGAAATATCACTGAGCAGAGCCTGGAGCGCGCGGGCATGACCTGCAACAAGAACGGCGTGCCGTTCGATCCGGAGAAGCCGGCCGTGACGTCCGGTGTTCGGCTCGGCAGTCCGGCGGGCACGACCCGCGGTTTCGGAACCGCGGAATTCAGGCAGGTCGGCGAAATGATCGTCGAAGTTCTCCGCGGGCTTGCCGAAAACCGTGAAGACAACAGTGCAGTGGAAACAGCCGTACGGTCGCGGGTTGCGGAGATGTGCCGGCGGTTTCCGATTTATTCGGGGTTTTACGAGTGACCGGGGAGGTCTGGTGACATGCGGTGTCCATTCTGCGCCCACAACGATACGCAAGTTAAGGATTCGCGGCCGACGGAAGATAATTCCGCGATACGGCGGCGGCGTTATTGCCCAAATTGCGGCGCGCGCTTCACGACATTCGAACGGGTCCAGCTGCGCGAATTGACCGTTCTGAAGAAAGGCGGTCAGCGCGAACCGTTCGACCGGGAAAAGCTGTTGCGCTCGATGAGGATCGCGCTACGCAAACGGCCGGTCGAAGAAGACCGTGTCGACCGTGTCGTGAACGGTATCGTCCGGCGTCTGGAGAGTTCCGGCGAGGTGGAGATCGCGGTCGACAATATCGGCGAGCTGGTGATGGAGGCTCTGCTGACCCTCGACAAGGTCGCCTATATCCGCTTCGCTTCGGTCTATCGAAACTTCCGCGAGACCAAGGATTTCGAAGACTTTATCACCGGCGAACTCGGTGTCGAAGACGACTGAACTGGCCGACGAAACCTACATGCGCGCGGCGCTGGCGTTGGCGCGCCGCGGGCTTGGATCGGTGTGGCCCAATCCGGCGGTCGGCTGCATCATCGTCAAGGACGACTTTGTTGTGGGTCGAGGTTGGACCCAGCTTGGCGGCAGGCCGCATGCGGAAACGGAAGCGCTGCGCCGGGCCGGGCCGGCTGCCTCGGGCGCTTGCGCTTATGTGACCCTGGAACCCTGCAACCATTTCGGTGAAACGCCGCCCTGCGCGCAGGCGCTGCTGGATGCAGGCGTGGCGCGGGTCGTCACCGCCATGGAGGATCCCGATCCGCGTACGTCCGGCGGCGGTCATGCGCGGTTGCTGGCGAGAGGCGCGAGCGTTGTAACGGACGTCTTGCAGGCAGATGCATCGCGGGTGAACGCCGGTTTCCTGTCACGTGTAGTCAACGGCCGGCCGACGGTCACGTTGAAGTCGGCGACGACGCTGGACGGCAAGATTGCGGCGCGTGGTGGGGCCAGCCGGTGGATTACAGGACCGGAAGCGCGGGCGCGCGGTCACCTGCTACGTGCAACGCATGACGCGATAATGATCGGTGTCGGGACGGCGATTGCCGATGCGCCGACCTTGACTTGCCGGATTCCCGGCCTGGAAAAAAGCTCCCCGGTCCGTGTCGTTGTCGACTCGCAGCTTCGGATGCCGGTTGGATCACCCCTTGTTCAGTCGGCGCGGCGGGTACCGACGTGGATTTTGACTGCATCCGAGCCCGATCCCGCCACGTATGAAACGCATGGCGTCGAAATTGTCCGGACGGATGCCGGACCCGACGGGCGCGTCGATTTGGTGTCCGGACTGGCGGCGCTAGGCGCGCGTGGCTTGACGCGACTGCTGGTAGAAGGGGGCGGTGCGCTCGCGGCGTCATGCTTGCAGGCCGCGTTGGTCGACCGTATCTACTGGTTCCGTGCCGCCGGAATCATGGGCGATGACGGGGTCGGCAGCGTTGCCGGCTATGGGGTTGCCGATCCCGCGAATATGGTTCGGTTCGCGAGAACCGATGCATTGCCGGTCGGTGCCGATATGCTGGAAATCTTCGAGCGGCAATCTTGATGGTAGAAGGCCGCAAATTCGGCGTCCGGTGTGGGCGCGGCCGCGGCCGGCTGCTATGGTGCCGCCATGTTTACGGGATTGATCACGGATATCGGTGAAGTGCGGGCCGTCGACCGTTCGGGCGATAAGCGCTTCACGATAGGAACCGGTTACGATTTGAACGAGGTCGATATCGGCGCGTCGATCGCCCATTCCGGCGCGTGCTTGACGGTTGTCGAAAAGGGTGCCGATTGGTTCGCGGTCGATGTTTCCCAGGAGACGCTCGACTGCACGACGCTGGGGGATTGGACGGTGGGCCGGCGCATCAATCTGGAGAGGTCACTGCGCCTCGGGGCGGAATTGGGCGGGCATCTTGTGCAAGGCCATGTCGACGGCGTTGCCATCGTAACGGCTCGACGACCGGACGGTGACAGTTTGCGGTTCTCGTTCGAAGCTCCAGCGGAGCTGTCGCGGTTCATCGCCCGTAAGGGTTCTATCGCGCTGGACGGTATTTCGTTGACGGTGAACGAGGTCGACGTGAACACGTTCGGCGTCAATATTATCCCCCACACTTCGGAACATACGACATTGGGGACGACACAGGTTGGCGACAAGGTCAATCTTGAGGTCGATCTGCTGGCCCGATATGTTGCGCGGCTGCAATCCGATCAGGCGGCGTAAATTCCAATGCGCGATGCACGATTACCACGAGCGGGTGACAAACTGTGAGTTTTAAAGAGTACAAATCGACGGCCGAAGAACTGATCGAGGACGCCCGGAACGGGAGGATGTTCGTCCTCGTCGATGATGAGGACCGCGAGAACGAAGGCGATCTCGTCATCCCGGCGCAGATGGCGACGCCGGAGACGATCAACTTCATGGCCAAGCACGGGCGCGGCTTGGTTTGTTTGGCCATGACGCGGGAGCGGACCGACAATCTGGGCCTGACATTGCTGCCGCAGCAGAATTCCAGCCGCCTGGCGACTGCCTTTACGGTATCGATCGAAGCGCGTGAAGGGGTCACGACCGGCATTTCGGCGCCCGATCGGGCGCGGACCGTCGCCGTGGCGGTCGATCCGACAAAGGGCGCCGCGGACATCGCGACACCGGGGCATATATTCCCCCTCGTGGCGCAGGATGGCGGCGTACTCGCGCGGTCGGGTCATACCGAAGCCTCGGTCGATATAGCGCGACTCGCGGGCCTGAATCCGGCCGGTGTGATCTGCGAGATCATGAACGATGACGGGACCATGGCCCGCCGCGAGGATCTGGTTCAATTCGCGCAGTACCACAATCTGAAGATCGGTACGATCGCCGATTTGATCGCATATAGGCGTCGGCACGACCGCATCGTCGAACGCGTCGCGGAGATGTCGTTGAACAGCGAGTTCAGCGGTGACTGGAAGATGTATGTCTACGCCAACAAGATAAACTACGCCGAACATGTTGCACTGGTGAAGGGAAGTATCACCAAGACGGATTCGCCGCTGGTTCGGATGCATGCGATCAATCTGTTCAGCGACGTGCTCGGTGCGCAGCGGACCGGGAAGGTGGGCGAACTGCAAGGAGCGATGAGACAGATCGACCAGGCGGGGAGCGGCGTCGTGGTAATCATCCGCGAGACCTATCCGACCATCATTTCCGACCGCGTCCATCAAGCGAACGACGAACCGTCTAGGGTCGTCGTTTCCGATCCGCGGGAACTGCGCGATTACGGTGTCGGCGCCCAGATACTGCTCGACCTTGGCGTTTCCGATATGCGGCTGTTGTCCAACTCGCCAAAGAAGCGCGTAATCGGGATCGAGGGATACGGTCTCAACGTGACCGACATGGTTGCAATCGAGAACTAGGGCGGGGCGGCGTAAATATGAGCGATACGAAAACGCATGTCCTGATCGTCGAGTCCCGCTACTACGATGAAATTGCCGCCGAACTGCTGGCCGGCGCGACCGATGCGTTGGATTTAGCGGGAGCCTCTTATGAACGGGTGGAAGTCCCCGGCGCCTTCGAGATTCCAGCCGCGGTCCGCATTGCTGTGGAGGCGGGCGGCGGGGCGCAGGGTTCGTACGATGGTTATGTCGGCCTCGGCTGCGTCATCCGCGGCGAGACCTCCCATTACGACTATGTCTGTCAGGAAAGCGCCCGTGGCCTGCAGGACTTGGCGCTGCAACACGGCATTGCCGTCGGCTATGGCGTGCTGACGACGGAGAACCGCGATCAGGCCTGGGTGCGGGCCGACCGCCAACAGGGCAACAAGGGCGGGACCGTGGCCGAGGCCTGCCTGTCGATGATCGCATTGCGACGGCAGTTCGGCCTCGATAAGAAATGACGCGGAAGACGCCCACGGTGTCGCGCGGTAAGCGGCGCAGTGCAGCCCGGTTGGCGGCGGTGCAGGCGCTGTATCAACTGGATATCGCCGGTGGCGGGGCTGAGGCGGTCGTCGGTGAATTCAATCGCTACCGTCTCGGCGGTGAGGTGGACGGTGCGCAGCTTATCGAAGCGGAGCCGGAATTGTTCGGTGATCTCGTGTTGGGTGTGACGCAGCGGCGAACGGAAATCGACGAAAGCCTCGCGACGGTCATAAGCGAATCGCTGCCGTTCGACCGGCTGGAGCTATTGCTTCAGGCGATATTGCGCGCGGGCGCCTATGAAATCATTGTCCGTCAGGATATCGACCCGCCACTGACGATCAGTGAATATGTAGATGTCGCGAATTCGTTCTTCGTGCGCCGGGAATCGACGATGGTGAACGGTATTCTCGACCGGTTGGCCCGTGAAGCCCGGCCAGCCGAGATGGGAGATACGCCGAATGAAGCGAGCGGCGACGCGTAGCGGCGAGTTTGACCGGATAGCCCGGTATTTTGCGCCTTTGGCGGAGTCCCATCCTGGTGCCTTTGGATTGCGCGACGACGCGGCGGTGATCGCGCCGCAAACGGGGCATGAGTTTGTCGTCACGACCGACACCATCGTTGCAGGCGTGCATTACATTGGTGATGAGCCGCCGGCGCTTGTAGCGTCGAAACTGCTGCGCGTGAACCTTTCGGATCTGGCTGCGATGGGCGCCGAGCCGCACGCTTACACACTGAATATCGCATTGTCCTCCGATACCGACGATCGCTGGGTCGAGGGATTCGCTTCCGGTCTGGCCGAGGATCAGGCGCATTTTGGAATCGTGTTGATCGGCGGCGACTCGGTGGGAACGCCCGGACCAAACGTATTCACGCTCACCGCGTTCGGCGAAGTTCCGGTCGGCGGCGCGCTACGCCGGGTTGGCGCGTGCGTCGGCGATACCGTCTATGTCAGCGGCACGATCGGTGATGGCGCGCTGGGGCTGCTGGCCTTGCGGAATCGACTTTATGGGCTGTCCGCAAAAGAACACGAAACGCTGGCCGGACGCTATCGCCGGCCCGAACCGCGGCTAGCGCTCGGTCGCCGGCTTTCAGGGATCGTCCATGCGGCGGCGGACATCTCCGATGGGCTGGTGGCCGATCTCACCCATATCGCGGACGCCTCCGGGGTCGCGGCGATAATCGATGCCGCCCTGGTGCCCCTTTCTTCGGCGGCGCACCGCGCGATTACCGCCGATGGTTCCCTGTTGAAGATCATCTTGTCCGGCGGCGATGATTATGAACTGGTGTTCTGCGCGCCGACGGAAAACGACTCCGCGCTGCAGGTACTTGCCGCGGAGATCGGGTTGCCGTTGACGGCTGTCGGTTCTATCCATCAAGGTGCCGGCGTAAGAGTGTTCGATGTCGACGGTGCCGAGATTGAGCTCGACCGGTTGGGATTCGCGCATGGCTAGCGGACGTAGATAGGATTACGCCGGACCCTCGTTACTGCTAAAAGCATGACCTCATGAAACTCATCATCATTATCGTTGTCATTCTCGTTCTCCTGGCCGGCGGTGGCGCGGCGACCTGGTTCTTCGTGCTCGACGATTCGAAAGAAAGCGGTGCGGAAGAGCCCGCAGCGTCCGCCGATCCGATATTCCTGGAGATGGAGACGTTGAGCGTTCATGTAATTCGCGGAGGGGGCGTCCAGAAATACATCGTGCTCGATATCACATTGGAATTGCGCGACGCGGCGACCAAGGTGCTGGCGGAGAAGAAAATGCCGAAACTGCGCGATGTTTTCATCTCGGCGTTGAACGACTATTTCACCAATCTGGTGTCCCTGAAGACCGGCGTAAAAGTGTCACACATCAAGCGTCGCCTGATCAACCATAGCGAGAAAGCGTTGGGCAAGGGCGCCGTCAAGGACGTCCTGGTGCAAAGCGTTTTCGAGCGAGAGGGGAACCAGTAGAACCGAGTTGGTCCGGCGGCGGTTCCCACGACGATGCCGGCGATATGGAATTTCGCGATGCATGATGCGATAGCGCCTCGGCGCGATCCTACGCGCAAGAACGTCATGCTGCTGGCTGCCTGCCAGGCGCTTGCGATGAGCGGCGCGTCGATGCTGGCTGCCGTCGCGGCTCTCGCTGGTTATCTCATCGCCGAGGACAAGAGCCTGGCAACACTGCCGGTCGCTTGCCAGTTCCTTGCGACGATGATGAGCACGATACCAGCGTCGTTTTTCATGCGCCGGTTCAGCCGCCGTGCCGGGTTCACGTTAGGACAGTTGATTGGCATGAGTGGCGCGATACTGGCGGGTTTTGCGATATACGATATCAATTTCCCCCTGTTCGTCGTCGGTTCTTTCATGATTGGGACGCACAATGCGTTCTGCCAGTATTTCCGATTTGCCGCCGCCGATACCGCTAGCGAGGCGTTTCGCCCGCGGGCGATTTCCTATGTGCTCGCCGGTGGCGTGGTGGCTGCGATCGTCGGGCCGGAAGTGGCTAAGTTGAGCGTCGATCTGTTTGAACCCGCGAAATTCGCCGGCAGCTATGCGGCCTTCGTCATATTCGTTCTGATATCCATATCGGTATTGCAGTTCATCGAGATTCCGCGCGCCAGCGAAAGCGAAAACCGCAATTCGGGACGGCCGGTGATCGAGATCGCGCGACAGCCGAAATTCATCGTCGCGCTGCTTTCGTCGATGTTTGGCTACGGCGTCATGGCGCTGGTAATGACGGCAACGCCACTAGCCATGGCGGTATGCGGGCATAATTTTGACGACACCGCTTTCGTCATCGAGTGGCATATGCTCGGCATGTTCGCGCCTAGTTTTTTCATGGGGCATCTGGTCAGCCGATTCGGCGCCACGAAAGTCATTGTCTTTGGTGTTGGGTTGATGGCCGCCTCTTTTGCAACCGCCCTGACGGGAATTGCGGTCGTACAGTTTTGGAGCGCACTGCTGCTTTTGGGACTGGGTTGGAATTGCATGTTCATCGGCGGAACGTCCTTGCTGACCGAAACATACAGGCCGGAGGAACGCGCGAAGACGCAGGCGTTGAACGATTTTCTGGTCTTCTCGACCGTTGCCGCGAGCGCATTTTCGTCCGGCGCGATTCAGCATGAATTGGGCTGGGCCTGGATTAATATCGCCATGGTTCCACCAATGTTCGTCGTTATAGCCGGCGTTATTTGGTTGCGTTTCGTCGATCGGAAGCCGGCCGCGGCGCCCTGAAAACGGAGCGGAGCGGTACCGCGCTGAATTCGGCGTGAAGCTAATTCGGTTCACCGGTTGCGTTTCACAGGGTGTTCTGGCATGTTCCCGCCGATTTTACGCCCACCATCGAGCTGACATTCGGATCCAGTACATTCGTTGGGGCTGGGAAGTGGGCTGCCGGGGTGTTTCCTAACAACAAGAACGGGATGGGTCAGTGATGCTTTGGATCGTCATTGCCTGTGGCGCATTCGCGCTACTTTACGGAATTTACGCAAGTCGCGCGGTGCTTAGCGCCAGCGCCGGCAACGAAAGGATGCAGGAGATTGCGGGCGCCGTGCAGGAAGGTGCTGCTGCATATCTGAACCGGCAATATACGACGATTGCCGTCGTTGGCTTGGTGGTCGCCGTGCTGATCTGGCTGTTCCTGGGGCTCCTTTCCGCGGTTGCCTTTGCAATCGGAGCGGTGCTGTCAGGCGCGGCCGGCTACATCGGTATGCATATTTCGGTACGCGCCAACGTGCGCACGGCCGAGGGTGCTCGCCAAGGGCTGGCCACGGGTCTCGACCTTGCATTTAAGTCCGGCGCCGTGACAGGCATGCTGGTGGCGGGCTTGGCGCTCCTCGCGATAGCGGTCTACTACATGATCCTGCAGGCGAGCGGCATTTCAGGACGCGAGCTGATCGGCCCGCTGGTCGCTCTCGGTTTCGGTGCATCGCTTATTTCGATTTTTGCGCGTCTCGGCGGCGGTATTTTCACCAAAGGCGCCGATGTGGGCGCCGACCTCGTCGGCAAGGTCGAAGCGGGTATTCCCGAAGACGATCCGCGCAACCCCGCGGTTATTGCGGACAATGTCGGCGACAATGTCGGTGACTGCGCGGGGATGGCTGCCGATCTGTTCGAAACCTATATCGTCTCGATGGTCGCGACCATGGTTCTGGGCCTGATCTTCTTCGAAGGCGCGCAGGCAGAACAGTTCTTGATGTACCCGCTCATGATCGGTGGTGCGTGCATCATCACTTCTGTGATCTCGACATTCTTCGTCAAGCTGGGGGCGAGCCAGAACATTATGGGCGCGCTCTATAAAGGCATCATCGTTTGCGCCGTGCTGTCGGCCATATTGCTTTATCCGGTTACCGAATGGGTAATCGGCACCGAGACGAGGTTCACAGCGGACGGCAAGACCTTCACCGGCATGAGCCTGTTCTATTGCGGCCTGGTCGGGCTGGTCGTCACCGGGTTGATTATCTGGGTGACCGAGTACTACACGTCGACGGAGTACCGCCCGGTGCGCGCGATCGCGCAGGCTTCGGAAACGGGGCACGGCACAAACGTGATCCAGGGCCTCGCGATCTCCCTTGAAGCGACCGCGGTCCCGGCGCTGATCATTTGTGCGGCGATTATCGTTTCCTTCCTGCTGGCCGGGTTGCTCGGCATCGCCATTGCCGTCACAACCATGCTGGCGCTTGCCGGCATGGTTGTTGCGTTGGATGCCTACGGACCGGTTACGGACAATGCCGGCGGCATTGCCGAAATGGCGGAACTGGAAGAAGAGGTGCGTAAGACCACGGACGCGCTCGATGCCGTGGGCAACACGACCAAGGCGGTTACCAAAGGGTACGCCATCGGTTCCGCAGGCCTCGGCGCGCTGGTGCTCTTCGCCGCCTATACACAGGATCTGCAGTACTTCATCGCCAATTCGGGAGAGTACACCTACTTCAAGGGCGTCGTTCTCGACTTCTCACTATCGAATCCCTTCGTCGTCGTCGGGCTCTTTTTGGGCGGTTTGCTGCCGTACCTGTTCGGCGCGATGGGCATGATGGCCGTCGGCCGGGCGGCCGGTGCCGTCGTGATCGAGGTTCGTCGCCAGTTTCGCGAAATCGACGGGATCATGGAAGGTACGGGCAAGCCGGAATATGGCACGTGCGTCGACCTGCTGACCAAGGCCGCGATCAAGGAGATGATCATCCCCTCGCTGCTGCCGGTCCTGGCGCCGCTTGTCGTCTTCGGCGTCATGCTGCTCATCGCCGGCAAGTCGGCCGCCTTTGCGGCGCTGGGCGCGATGCTACTGGGCGTGATCGTCACCGGGCTGTTCCTGGCCATCTCAATGACCGCAGGCGGAGGTGCGTGGGACAACGCCAAAAAGTACATCGAAGACGGCAATCATGGGGGCAAGGGCTCCGAAGCGCACAAGGCCGCGGTGACCGGCGATACGGTTGGTGACCCTTACAAGGATACTGCCGGCCCGGCCGTCAACCCGATGATCAAGATCACCAACATCGTCGCGCTGCTTTTGCTGGCGATGCTGGCGCACTAGTGTCCTGATCGATAAGTTTCTAAGATTAATAAACTTTGATATTCGGAAGCT
>CAYLTU010000116.1:13314-17028 GCA_964386465.1 uncultured Rhodospirillaceae bacterium | reverse complement strand
TCGTACCCGGATTGGAATGCGTGGGGCCGCTCAAGGTGGTCGATACCGTGGCCACAACCCGGCTTGATATCGGCTCCGGCAGCATTGCGCTGCCGTCCGGACCGGGACTCGGAATCGATCTCGATGACGGGAAGCTTGCGCGGTACGGCGTGGTTGCGCCGCACTGAGCGGGACTCACACCGATCGATTACAGTGTTGGCGCGAACGTCCAATTACCGCTAAAAAATACCCGCCGTGCCCTCGATTCCGAACCTAGCCGGAGGAGGTCGTTGACGGTGGAAATGGCCCGGAGCAGACGTTTCACTCATTGCTACTCAGGAAGACCTGCTTGCTGCAGCAGCCCCAGCCACCATTCTTGGTGGTTGTCTTGTGGGATACCCGGAATAGAGCGCATCAAAGCAGCATTCACATGGGGTCGTCGTTGCGTAACCTCGGAAACCCATTTTTTGGCCTGACCAAGATCGCCGAGACCGACATAACCCGCCGCAGCATTCAGCCCACCATAAGCGCCACCCGCCCGAAATTGCTCTTCGCCATATCGGATTGCATCTTCAAACCGGCGGAGTTGCAAGCTTGCTTGAGCGCAGGCGCCCATCCGCGCTGGTCGGTCGGTTGGGTCCGTCGGCGATAGGCGATGCGCTAGCTCGAGGTCCTCCAAAGCTTTTTCGGGCTCAATGTGAGCGAATGCTCGTGCACATCCTCGCTGCGCCAGGCCCCACGCCGAGTTGGGGTTAAGTTCCAAACCAGCATCAATCTCACGGATTGCGGAGTTGTGTTTGCCTTGTAGGAAGTGCGCCATACCGAGCACGATTCGGGCCGAGCCATCCCGTGGATCCAATTGCACCGCTTTATCCGCAAGCGATACCATCTTGCCGATGGCGGCAGTTGCTTCTTCTTGAGGGACAGTACCTCTAGTTACCTGCCACCAAATTATTCGGCCAAGGGCAGAGTATGCGGAGCCGAAATTCGGGTCGTGCTCGATCACGCTTTCAAAGTACTTTTGCGCGTTCGCCGGAGAATCTTCATTGTAGGCATGAAACTCCGCCATGCCTCGCTGATAAGCTTCCCAAGCGTTCAAATTTTCAGGGGCAGTGTGCCTTATTGCCTCAAGATCAGCAGCCGAAATTTCCGGTGCGAGCGCCGCAGAAATGCTTCGCGCAAGGTCATCCTGCAAATCGAATATATCTTCGAGAAATCGGTCATAGCGATTGGACCATATTTGCCGAGCTGATCCAGCGTCGCTCAACGTAGCGGAAACGCGAATACGTGAACCGGATTTTCGGACGTTACCAGTTAGCACGTACCGAACGTTAAGCTCTTTCCCAATGGCACGAAGGTCTTTTGTTCGCGAAGCAATCTCCATAGCGCTGGGTCGCGCAATGACTACCAGCCAACGCAATGCTGACAGGCCGGTCGTAATATCTTCAGTAAGCCCGTCCGCCAAAAAGGCACTTTCACCGTCACCACCGATTTCAAATGGCATTACGGCAATGGAGGGCTTGTCGGTTAACGCCAGAGCTTGGCTTTTGGGCGAGCCGACATTGCGCTCCTGTGACACTGTGGGCGACCAGCTCCAAACATGGACGGGACGCGCGATGTTCTTTACCGCATTCTCTCCACTGTCCTGCCATTCGACATCCAAACGATCGCGTACCTGCCGATAGGCGTCGTCCGATAGCGCAACACCATTGGCTTCCGACAACCCTTCAAGCCGGGCCGCAACATTAACGCCATCGCCGAAGATATCATCGCCTTCGACGATTACGTCGCCCAGATGAACACCGATACGGAAACTGATGGCTCTATCCGTGGTGATTTCCGCATTACGCTCTGCCATTCCTTCCTGTGCGGCTATGACACATTCAACGGCTGCAACAACTGACGGAAACTCAAGCAGAAGACCGTCGCCGGTGGTTTTGACGATTCGCCCACCGTGCTTCCCGATAAGAGGATCGATCAGTTCCGAGCGGTGTGCGTTCAACGCATTGAGCGTGCCGATTTCGTCCGTCCCCATCAGGCGCGAATAACCGACAACATCAGCCGACACTATGGCCGCTAGTCTGCGTTGGGTCCCCTCTGACATGGCGAGAGTGTAACCGCCGTAGCACGGGGAATCCTAGTCCGATCGACATTCAAGCCGACTTCCGCTTTGTCCTCCTTGTCAGATATGTTGGCGGCGCTGGATTGCGGGCTGGCGCCGCTGTTCCTGTCGGTGGCGAGGGCGAAATTGAAAGCGGTGGTTGGTACCGCGTGGCCGGTCTGCCAAAACCTCCCTTAACGCCACGCAAAAAATCGGCGACCCTAAATGCGTCCATTCGCCCCGACAATGCCGGAAATCCTTTTGACTCAACTAGGCCCCGTGCCATCATATCGCGCAGTATCAGGCAGCGGCGGGGCGACGACGGGTCGATTGCGACGAATGCTCTCGAAGCCGCCTGACGGGACGGCAGGCTGATTTTTGCGGGGGCGAGGCGACGGTCCGGGCCGATCTGTAACGCGCAAGGATTGAGTGTCGATGTTTTCCGGAGAACAGTGAATGTATCGGGCCGAAATTCCCTATGGAGCCTACTGGTCGACGCCGTTCAGCAGATGGCAGGGCTCATTTGCCGGTCTGCACGCCGTCAACTTTGCCGCCCATGTGGCGAGCGAGGAACTGGGCCGGCGCAACATCGATCCGGACAGCCTCGATTATGGCGTTCTGGGCATGTCGGTTCCGCAGAAACATTCCTTCTACGGAATGCCCTGGCTGTCGGGGATGATCGGCGCGCCGGGAATGGGCGGGCCGACAGTTGCCCAGGCCTGCGCGACGGGCGTCAGGGTATTGCTGACCGCGGCGCAGGAGATCGAGACCGGGCTTGCCGAAACGGCGCTGACCATCACGTGCGACCGGACCTCGAACGGACCGCATCTCTACTATCCCGATCCCGGCGCGCCCGGCGGCACCGGCGACCAGGAGAACTGGGTGTTGGATAATTTCACCTGCGATCCGCTAGGCCGCCACTCGATGCTGTGTACCGCGGAAAATGTCGCCTCGAAGCACCGGATTTCAACGGCCGAGCAGCACCAGGTCGTGCTGATGCGCTACGGCCAGTACGAACAAGCCTGCGCCGACGATCACGCCTTCCACAAGCGCTATATGAGCCTGCCCTTCGCCGTGCCCAATGCCCGCTTTAAAAAACAGGCCGGCGAACTCCCCGGCGACGAAGGCGTGTTCGCGACAACGGCGGACAAGCTCGAAAAATTGAAGCCGGTGGAGCCGCAAGGATCGGTGACCTTCGGCGGCCAGACCCACCCGGCCGACGGCAATGCCGGCATGCTGGTGACCACCGCCGAACGCGCCGCGGAACTGACCGCCGATCCGTCGATCCGGGTACGGCTTCTGGGTTTTGGCCTCTCCCGCGCCGACCTTGCGCATATGCCCGAGGCGCCCCTGCCGGCGGCCCGGCGGGCGCTCGATCAGGCGAGCCTGGATTTCAAGGATATGGACGCCGTCAAGACCCACAACCCCTTCGCGGTCAACGATGTTTTGTTCTCGCGCGAAACCGGGGTGGCGCTCGAGGACATGAACAATTTCGGCTGTTCGCTGATTTGGGGTCACCCGCAGTCGCCCATGGGCACGCGCGCCATTATCGAACTGATCGAGGAACTGGCGCTGCGCGGCGGCGGCAGGGGCCTGTTTACCGGCTGCGCGGCGGGCGACACCGCCATGGCGGT
>CAYLTU010000116.1:0-13214 GCA_964386465.1 uncultured Rhodospirillaceae bacterium | reverse complement strand
TCGCTCATGGCCACCAAGTTCCTGCACATGCTCGGCAACGAGGATATCCACGAGCGGCTGTTCCAGCCGGCCTTGAAGGGCCGGAAGGTCGGCGCCATCTGCATGACGGAACCCGATGCCGGCAGCGACCTCGGCGCTATCGCCACGACCGCGGTTTCGGTCGATGGCGGCTATCGCATCAATGGCCAGAAAATGTGGGTGACCTCGGCCCCGGTGGCCGATTTTTTCACCGTCTTCGCCAGGGCGGGCGAGGCGGGCAAGCTTACCATTTTTCTGGTTGAACGCGATTTCGAGGGCCTCGCCATCGGCCGCGCCATCGAGAAAATGGGTGTCTGGGCCCTGCCGACTTCGGAAGTCGCCTTCAACGACTGCTTCGTGCCCGATAGCCACCGGCTGTCGGCAGCCGAAGGCGACGGCGAGACGCACCTGCGCAAACTGTTGGCCGAGATCCGCATTGTCACCGGCGCTCTGGCGCTTGGCTGCGGGCGGGCGGCGGCGGAGGAAGCGGTGCGCTATGCCGGCGAACGCAAGCAGTTCGGCAAGCCGATTTCCCACTTCCAGGCAATCCAGGCGCGCCTGGCCGATATGGCGACCGGACTGGAAGCGGCGCGCCGGCTGGTCCACTATGCCGCCTGGCTGAAAGACATGGACCGCCCCCACCACCGCGAGGCCGCCATGGCCAAACTGTTTGCTTCCGAAACGGCGGCGAGTGTTTGCGACAGCGCCGCCAGGGTGCTGGCCTCGTACGGCTTCGCCATGGAATATTCGGTGCAGCGCTACCTGCGCGACATTCGCTTCACCCTGATCGGCGGCGGCACCAGCGAAATCCTGAAGATGGTCATTGGAAGGGATCTTTACCGATGAGTCCGCCAAAGCTGAAAGTCTTGATCGCCAAACCAGGCCTCGACGGTCACGATGTCGGCGCCAAAGTGGTTGCCCGCGCCCTGCACGAGGCCGGACATGAAGTGATCTATAGCGGTCTGCACAAAACGCCGCGTGAAATCGCCGAGCAGGCGGTTGCCGAGAATGTCGACGTTATCGGGGTTTCCATGCTGTCCGGGTCCCATGTGGTCCTGTGCCGGCATCTGCGCGACGAACTGATGCGCGTCGGCCTGCACGACCGGCTCTGGGTCGCCGGCGGCAATATCCCCGAAGACGATCGCCAGGTGCTGCGCCAGCTCGGCTTTCGCGGCGTCTTCGCGACCTCCTCGAAGCTCGCCGACATCATCTCCTTCGTCAACGACAACGCCAAGGTGGACGCCCAATGAGCAGGTCGAAAATTCAGCCGGTCGTCAACGAGTCCGGCGTCGAGATCAAGACCCTTTATACAGCGCACGATGTGCTAGAGAGCGGCGGCGCCGATGAGAGCCGGTCCGGCGAAGCCCCCTTCACCCGCGGCATCCATGAGGAAATGTACCGTCGGCGCCCCTTTACCATGCGCCAGTATGCCGGTTTCGCCAATGCGGCCGAAACCAATGAGCGGTTTAAATATCTGATCGACAACGGCCAGACCGGCCTCAATGTCGCCTTCGATCTGGCGACCCAGTGCGGCTACGATTCCGATGCGACCGAGGCGCTTGGCGAGGTTGGCCGCGTCGGCATGGCGGTCGATACCCTGCGCGATTTCGAGATCGCCTTCGACGGCATCGATCTCGACAGGATCACCGTGTCGCTGACCGTCAACGGCGCGGCGGCGGTCATGATCGCCATGTATCTGGTGATGGCCGAAAAACGCGGTTTCGATATCAAGAACCTGCGAGGCACCGCCCAGAACGATATTTTGAAAGAGTTCATCGGCCGCGGAACATGGGTTTTCCCGGTCGAGCCGGCGGTCAAGCTGGTCGCCGACACGATCGAGTATTGCGCCGATGTCGCACCGAAATACAGCCCGGTCTCCATTTGCGGTTATCACATCCGGGAATCCGGCTCGACACCGGCCGAGGAGATGGGTTTCGCCTTCGCGATCGCCAAGGCCTATACCGACGCCGTGCTGGCGCGCGGCATGGATATCGACGCCTTCGCCAACCGGCTATCGTTCAATTTCAATATCTTCGGCAACCTCTTCGAACAGGTGGCGAAATTCCGGGCCGGACGCCGGCGCTGGGCAAAGATTATTCTCGACGAGTACGGCGCCAAGGATCCCAAGTCCGGCTGGCTGCGGATGATCGCCGGCGGCGGCGGTTTCGGCCTGACCATCGAGCAGCCGGAGAACAACATCATGCGCGGCGCCTATTACGCGCTTATCGCGGCACTCAGCGGAGCGCAAACCATGGCGCTTTGCTGCTACGACGAGGCCTATACGATCCCGACGCCGAAGGCGCAGCGCATCTCTCTTCGCACCATGCAGCTTCTGATCGAAGAGATCGGCCTTGCCGATACCGTCGACCCGCTCGGGGGCTCCCATTATGTGGAGACCCTGACGAACCAGATGGAAGACAAGATCAACGAAGCGATGGACTGGGTCGACGAACAGGGCGGCATCGTCAAGGCGGTTGCCGACGGCATCATCCAATCGAAGGTGTCGCAGCATGCCTTCGAACGCCAGAAGGCGATTGAATCGGGCGACCTGCGCAAGGTCGGCGTCAATTGTTTCCAGGATGGCGACGAGGAAAAACCCGATGTCGCCATGCACCCCTACGACGAAAGCGGCGCCGAGAGGCAGATCGAATCGTTGCGCCAAGTGCGCGATGAACGCGATGGGCAGGCTGTCGATCGCGCCCTCGCCTCGGTGCATCGGGCGGCTGAAGCCGGCGATAACGTGATGCCGGCCATCATGGACGCGGTCAGGGCCTACGCAAGCGTCGGTGAGATCACCGGCACCCTGGTCGATGTCTATGGCCGCTACGAAGAAAAATTCGTGCTTTAGTGTCCTGATCGTGAAATTCAAAGGATTGAATTTCACGTGAATCAGCACACCGACTATAAAGGGCTAGTGTGATTCAGCTTCCGATGTTCGTCGCATTCAATGCGACGAACTTCAGAACCATCACACTAGTGATTGGATTTTTGTACATGGCGCCCTTGCGGTCCCGAATTCCGGTTTCTCGGCGAAAGACGGTTCGCGGGCGATGGAGGGGGTGCATGGCGAAATGCGACGCCTTTTTCGGCGGGCGCTTCGAGGCGGCGCCGTGAAGCCCGGCGTTATCCTGTCCATGGAGCAGGCGTTGTCGATGACCTACGCCACCTTGCGCTTTGTCCATCTCGGCTGGCGGGTGATCAAGATCGAGGCGACGCCGCAGCGTCCGGGCGCAAACGCCGGGGATCCCAACCGCTACATCGGCACGGATGTCGCCGGCCACGACCGGCGCAGCTATTTCATCGCGCCCAACGTGGGCAAGGAATCGATTGCCCTCAATCTAAAGACGGCGGAGGGTCAGGAGGCGCTGCGGCGCATTATCCGCGCGACCGACGCCGATATATTCTGCTGCAACACGTTACCGGGCCGATACGCGCAACTGGGCATCGACTATGAGACACTCCGTCAGACCAAGCCCGACCTGATATGGGCCGGCATCTCGGCCATGGGCCCGGACTATCCGGATGCGGCCGGATACGATCCGGCGATCCAGGCATTGGCCGGATTCATGGAGGTGACGGGCCAACGCGGCGGTCCGCCCATGCTTTCCGGCATTCCGCTGATCGACCTCAAGGCGGGCGACGAGGTCTACGCCAATATCTGGATGGCGCTGGCCGAACGGGCGATGAGCGGCAAGGGCGCGCGCATCGACGTTTCCATGTTCCAGGCCGCCGCCTCCTGGCTGATCACGGTGCTGCCGCTGATCGATTTCGGCTGCGAGGACTGGGAAATCACGCGCTCCGGCAATGAGCACCGCAAATTCGTTCCCACCAACGCCTACCCGACCGCCGACGGCGCCGTGCTGATCGCGATCGGCAGCGACAGCGTGTGGCGCCGCTTTACCGAAATCGGCCGCTTCGAAGCCTTGGTTCGGGACAACCGCTCGACCAATAATGGCCGCATCGAAAACCGCGACGCCATCCACGCGGACATTGCCGCCGCCACCCAGCAGGGCACCACGGATGAAATCGTTGCCGAGTTGAAAAGCGCGCTCATTCCCCATGCACCGATCAACGATGTGCGTCAGGTAATCGACCTGGCGCAGATCGCCGGCAAGCTCACCCATACGACGGCGCCGGACGGACGCGCCGTCCGCATGCAGCCGAAAGCGGTCGATTTCGGCGGCGGGCCGGACACATTCGGGTTTCCGCCGGGTTACGGCGAGCAGACAGCGGCAATCCTCAGGCAAGCCGGCTATTCGGCCGGCGAGATCGGCGCTCTCAGCGACGCCGGCATCGTCGCCGGGCCACGGGAATAGAAATTCGCGCCGGAAGGGACGCCGGTCAGGGTGCGTCGGGAATAACCGCCGTCGTTTCGATTTCCAGTTTCGCGCCATCTTCTATGAATCCGGCAACTTCGATCACCGCCATGACCGGATAGTGGCGGCCGATGATTTCGCGGTAGGCTTCGCCAATTTTCTTCAGAGCCGATAGATATTCCTGCTTGTCGCCGATAAACCACGTCATGCGAACGATATGTTCGGGCTCGGCGCCGGCTTCTTTCAATACGGCGACGATATTCAGCAGCACCTGGCGAAACTGGCCGGCGAAATCATCCGTTTCGAATCGTTCCTTTTCGTTCCATCCAACGATCCCGGCGACATAGACCGTCCGGCCGCTGGCGACGATACCGTTGCTGTAACCCTTGGCGGTAGGCCAACCGGCGGGCTGGAGAAATTCGTGGGGACTTTGAGCCATTGTCTTTCCTCGTATGGGGTCTCGATTGCCGTCGATCGACCCTCGTGCCGTTGCCGGGCCTAGCCACAAGTAGGGTCGCGCGCGATAGGATCGCCCAGCGGCCGCGCCCGTACCGCATTCCTTAACACCGATAAGGTTTCGGATCGTATCGATTGCGAAGGGAGTGAAGTTCGCTGGTTCTAAAATGAAAGTTGCAGCGTGATCCAGGTTTTGGTGGTGTCGGTCGATACGGTGTCCGCCTTGTAATCCGCGTGCTGGACTGAAAAAGAGATATTCTTAGTCAGCTTCATGGCAAGCTTGGCGTTCCATTCCTCGCCGATATCGGCGCTGGTTTGCTCGGACTTGAGAACATGGTACGCGCCGATTAGGGTCACTCCTTTCAGCGGACCGACATCGCCGATCTTATATTTGATCTTCGTGTAGATATCCTCGATGCCATCCGCCGGCGTCTCCAGAAGCTTGTCTATTATGCCGTTGAAGGCGTGCAGCGTCGCGAGCGGCATTTGGAAGGCGGCGGTGCCGTCGCCTTCCAAAACTTCGTAGCCGAGCTTAACCGTAAGATCGCGGAACTGAATTCCGGGCTCGGCCAAATAGTAGTTCAAGTCGAAGTCGCCGGCATTGTTCGCATGCGGACGCTGATGGGCGTATTCCGCTGCGTAGAGAAACGAAAGGTCGTTGTTGAATTGAAGCTTCCGGCGGCCCGTAAACCGTAGACCATAGCTCTGCGACGAAAACGCCGCCGCGTTGTCGAGCTTCAACACGTAGGCGTAACCGACCAGAGAGCCCAACTCGAACCCGTCGTATTTCGCGTTGAAGAGGTGGGAATTGGACCGAAAGTCACCGACCTGCGATTCGGCGCCAAAACCCGGTTCACGTTGTCTACATAGAAATAGCGCGCCGTCGTACTGTCCAGGGACTTGTTGGTGATGCGAACCGCGTCGAATGTCTGTTCGTTTTGCCGAAAAGTGACGGTGCCGATGAATCGCTGATTGTCGAGCCTTATGCGCTGACGCCCGATCCGGAAGGCGGTGTCGAAAATGCCGTCGTAATTGATATAGCCCTGGTTTAGCTCCGTTATCTCGGGATCCGCGACGACCGGGAATTGGGTACGTCCGTTTACCGTGTCGTTGAATTTTTGGCGCCCGATCGTGGTGACGTTCTCGCCCTCTAAAAGCGCTGAGAATCCCTTGTAACTTTTCGTCTCGAATCCGATTTTGGTGCGCAACGTGGATGCGCCCGCGTTCTCCGTGAATCCGTCCTGGTCGACGGCCTCGAAACGATAGCGCGCGTCAATGTAGGGACGACCCTTCAATAACGCGTCGGAAAGATTTTCTTCCGACACCGCTTCGGTTGCCGGAAATGCCAGCGAAGCGAGGGTCGATGCAATCAGGGCCGCGTATTTCATGCCATTACCGCCCATTTCGTGTCGCCCTTTTTGATTTTCCACGAGTTGCGGCGGCCGGATACAGCACAGACCTTTCGTGGGAGATCATGTCGGCTGACGCCTTTTCGCGCAATGGTTATGTCCCTTGTGCGATGCCGCTCGTCTAAGATACTGAAAACAAATAGATTAATGTTTAGTTAGACATTAAAAATTCTGAAATCGTAAAGTTTTTCGACACGATAATTTTTACTAAGGCTTTTTTAGTTTATTTTTAGTCATGTATATCAAATAGTTGCGCTGGATTTCATACCCGAATCGGTGTTGTAAAAAATCTCGACACCAAAGTTTTTTACCTATTTATCAATAACTTAAAGGTCATGAACTCGAAAATGTAGTCCGTGACGCGATTTCACTTGTTACAATTTCTCTAGACCTCAGGGAGATAGGGACGTTTTTGCTCTTCCGCAGCACCTTAATCGGGATTCCCCAGATGGCTCCTCCCAATCGCCGGCAACGATCGCAGAATGGACCCCCGACAGCGAATCCTCGCCTGAGCTGTCATGATAGGCTGTGGTCCGCACTTGATCGAGCTGATTTGGTGATGAGAGAACCGGCCCGGTGACCGCTCCGCATTGTGAGGGCGTAATTAGACCTGCGCAGCACACACCTGTCTTGTACGGCGACCCGAATGCTACCGGATTGGCCGCCGTCATGGCGGCAAAGGGGCCGGGCCGTAAAGTGCACCGTTCCAGATCGCCGAACGGGTTGAACACGAACAGCGGATGGTAGCAAGTGCAGGCGAAGTGGCCGCTGTAGGCAGTCCTTCCTGATCGCCATGGGTAGGGCTGACGCTGGAATCCATGTCCAGCACGATTGCCTTGGACGGATACCGCGCATGCACCCGGTCAATCCACTGCCCAGAGAGATCAGCCAGTGCGGCGACGTTTTCGTCGGTGGCAAGGAACACCGTCTCGAAGCGTCCCGTCTGGCTGGTAGATGCCGCAGCTTTCGCAACGGCGCGACCCGCCGACAATCCAGCGCATCGCCGGATCACGTCCCAGGTGGTCGGCGGCGTTCACGTCTTCGTAGCCACCGAGGCGACCGAAGACCGACTGACAAAACAATCCCGTCAGCGCGTGCTGGCCGTTCTTGCCGGTGCGCGAGTCAACCAATTCGTCGCCAACCATGTCCGTCAATCCGGGTGCAATGTTGTCAAATCACAAGATCGTCCGGGCAATGCGGTTTTATGTAATTTGGCGGACGGATTTGAAGCCGCCGCAAACCGGATTGCAGTGGGTTGATCGACTCCATTTCGCTCGAGTTGCGGCTCTCGTGGCGCCTCGGCCCCTGCGCGCCGTCCATTTCCGAAGATGGGCAAATTGATCTAGCGCAAATCGCAAAATTCCATGACCGTGGATGATCGGGAACCGGTCTCGGCCGGACCGCCAGCGAAGGCCATCGGACAGGGGTCGAAAGTTGCGTCCGGTTCGAAGAGACCTTTGTGAATCCCGGTCCGATACCAACAAAAGGATTATGGAATGATCGACTATAGCGCGTACGAGGATCTGTTGATCGAAAAGGACAACGGCATCATGACGGTCACCCTCAATTCGCCGGAGACCCTCAATTCCTTCACGCCGGGCATGCATAACGGCCTGTCGCGCATCTGGACCGACGTTCACGACGACCCGGAGGTCGACGTAGTCGTCCTGACCGGCGCCGGTCGGGCTTTCTCGGCCGGCGGCAATGTCGTCGCCATGCAAACGAAAATCGACGACCCCGATCTTTGGGATCGAGGCATGCCGGAAGCCAAGCGCATCATCTTTCGTATGCTCGAATGCGACAAGCCTATCATCGCCCGGGTCAATGGCCACGCCGTCGGCCTTGGCGCCACCGTCGCACTGTTCTGCGACGTCGTCATCGCGGCCGAGCACGCCAAGATCGGCGATCCGCATGTCAATGCCGGCCTGGTCGCCGGCGACGGCGGCGCCGTCATCTGGCCGCAGCTGGTCGGCTTCGCTCGCGCCAAGGAATATCTCATGACCGGCGATTTGATGAGCGCGACGGAGGCCGAACGCATCGGCTTGATCAACCATGTCGTCGCCGCCGACGAACTCGACGACAAGGTTTACGGCCTCGCCCGCCAGCTCGCGGCGGGCGCCTCGAAATCGATCCGCTGGACAAAACAGGTGATCAATATTCCGCTGCGCCAACTGGCCCATTCAATGATGGATTTGAGCCTCAGCGTCGAAACCCAATCCAACCTCTCGAGCGATCACCAGGAGGCCGTGTCCGCCTTCGGCGAGAAGCGGAAACCGGACTTCACCGGCGGTTGACGCGGGCGGCGCGGCGGCCGTGTTCGACGCGGCTTTCGTTCCCTATTCAGTCATTGGGTCCGATCTTGGGGGCCGGTTTGGGGATCCGATTTGGCCGAACTACTCCGATGACTCCTTTTCGCCACCCAACAGCGTGCGCAAATGTTGATTTACCTGACCGCTGTGGTGGCGGGCGACCTTGCCGCTAGGCTCCAGGGTCTCGTCGTAGAAGAACGACGGCAGCTCGTCGTCGTCCTCGGTGAATCCGGCCTGGCGATTGAATTCCCATTCCAACCGCAGGGCTTCACGGCCCAATTCGGTGTAGAAGCTTGCATCGAAATTCGTGCCGTGGGCGTCGTTGAGCGTGTTGACGACCAGATCCAGATTGACGCTGGTCACCGACCGTCCGAACAGACAGAGGCCCAGCGAATCGGCGGCCGCGCACTGGATCTGAATCTCCAGGCTGGCTTCGGTCAGTTCCTCGGTGGACATATCGACGCTCTTGTGCCCTGGAATGTTGCCGGCGGTATGGTCGGCGCCTTGGGCGGTGACCATCATCGAAATGCCGGTGACCTCGATGACCCGCGGGTCGTAGGCGCTGATGCCCTGTTTTTTTATCACGGGCACGCGGGCGACGCCGTAATGCTCACCGACCCGCGCGGCGCCCCCAGCCAGAATACGGCCGCGCTCGTTGCCTTGGCCAATGTCGTCAAGTGCCGCCATCATGAAAGCGGGATCGCCGAATTCGCCTTCGCCGGCCTCCATCAGCACACCCAGCATGGCGCCGACCTCGATGGTGTCGACGCCTAAATCGTTGGCGACATGGTTCACCCGGGCCACGTCGTCGGGGTCCTTCAGGCCGCAATTGCTCCCCAGTAAACCAAGCGATTCGTACTCCAGCGGCGAGACCATCTCCTCGCCCTTGTCGTCGACATAGATGTTGCTGCATTGGATGAGGCAGCCCGGCATGCAGGCATGGGTCGTTTCGCCGCCCCGCGCCAATGTCAGTTCACGGATATGGGTGCCGCCCAGCTCCAGCGTTTCCTCGCCGGCGTCTACCAGCCGGCCATCGCTGAAATTACGCGTCGGCAACCCGCCGAGTTGATTGGTCAGATCGGCGACCATCGCCGTGCCGAACATGCCGAATGCCTCGGCGGCCGGATCTTCGCGCAACAGCTTGCCGTAATCGCGCACCCCGCCCATGACCTTCTTACGGTCATGGAAAGTCGGCATCTTGTTCATGTCGACGACGATAGCCTTGACCTTCTTGCTGCCCATCACCGCGCCGACGCCGCCTCGCGCGGCGATTCGCACGGGCCGGCCTTCCGGATCGGGAAATGAAATGCCGGAGATCAAGCCCTCATATTCGCCAACCGGTCCGCACAGACCCATGCTTATTTTCGAGCCGTATTTTTCGAACAGCATCGCCGCCGCCTCGATATTGCCCTTGCCCAAATAGGGCGTGGCGTCGTCGTAACCGATCTCGCCGTCCTTGGTGATACGGATAACCACCCAGTCCGACGCGGCGCCATAGAGCGTCAAACCCGATATTTCCAATTGGCCAAGCGCGAAGGCAAATGTGCCGCCCGCATTGGCTTCCTTTACGCCACCGGTAAGCGGGCTTTTGCAGCCGACGCTGATACGGTTGGCGTTGGAAAAATTCGACCCGGCAAGCGGCCCGGCTGAAAATATCAAGGGATTGGCAGGTGAGAGCGGATCAGCCTTCGCCGCGCCTTTTTCCAGCAGGGTCTTGGCAATGAAGTGCCGCCCTACCCGGATGCACGCGGCACCGTTCAATTCCTCGGTGTCGATCGATCTATCTTCGAGGTTTATGTGCAAGTATTTCCGCATGGTGACACCGCCTTGTGACTAAGGTTGATACGAACAGTGCGATTGGGCGTTACGCCGATCATAGCGAACCGTCCCACAAATTACCCTAGCAAATCAAACCCTCCGGATTTGGCATGTTTTTTCCTTCGTCGTCCGATACTTCCCTTCGCTCCGGGCGCCGTATACTTGTGCCACCGTGTCAGGTCGCGCTAAACCAGTGATCGATGGCATATCAAGGAACATACTTCCGAACGGGCAGCCGCCGTCGAGCGGCGGCCCACCCCAATTGACGGAGCGCGCAACAATGGCGAAGCATAAGGCAATGACGGAGAGCACCAGCCAGGAGGCGGGCGAGGCCGCCGCGGAACATTACGACGTTCTGATCGTCGGCGCGGGGATTTCCGGGGTCGGCGGCGCCCATTACCTTCGAGAGCGGAGCCCGGACACAAGCTTCGTTATTCTAGAGGCGGAAGAGAACTTCGGCGGCACGTGGTGGACCCACCGTTTTCCCGGCATCCGCTCGGACAGCGACCTGCACACCTTCGGTTACAGTTTCAAACCCTGGGTCGGCCCGCCGATCGCGACAGCGGCGGAAATCCTTTCCTACATGGGCGAGGTGATCGAAGAGAACGGCCTGGCGCAATACATCCGTTACCGCCACAAGATCCTGAACGCCGACTGGTCCAACGAGGACAGCCTCTGGACCGTCGAGGCGGTACGTTTGGAGACGGACGAAACGGTTCGCTTTACCTGCAACTTCCTTTGGATGTGCCAAGGCTATTACCGTCAGCATGAGGGCTATACGCCCGATTGGCAGGGCATGAGCGACTTCAAGGGCGTGATCGCACACCCCGAGAACTGGCCGGAAGACCTGGACTATGCCGGCAAGAATATCCTCGTTATCGGCTCCGGCGCGACCGCGGCGACGGTCATTCCGGCGATGGCGGAGACCGCGGCCCATGTGACCATGCTGCAGCGGTCGCCGACCTATTTCCGCAGCGGGCGCAATGCCATCGATATCACCGAAACCCTGCGCGAGCTCCAGATCGACGAGGCGTGGATTCACGAAATCACGCGGCGCAAGATATTGTTCGATCAGTCCGCCTTCACTGATAAGTGCTTCGAGAAGCCGGAATTGGTGAAGAAGGAGATGTTGGGTCAGGTGCGCGAACTGCTTGGCCCCGACTATGACGTCGACAAGCATTTCACGCCCTCCTACCGCCCCTGGCGCCAGCGCATCGCCTTCATCCCCGACGGAGATCTGTTCCACGGGATCACCTCCGGGAAGGCTTCGGTCGTCACCGATCACATCGACCGGTTCACCGAGAAGGGCGTCCTCCTGCAGTCGGGCGAGACGCTGGAGGCCGACATCATCGTCACCGCCACTGGTTTCAACATGAACGTCATGGGCGATATCGCGTTTTCGATCGACGGCGGGCCGCTGAATTTCCGCGAGACGGTCACCTATCGCGGCATGATGTTCACGGGCGTGCCGAACCTGGCCTGGGTCTTCGGTTACTTCCGGGCGAGTTGGACGCTGCGCAGCGAGTTGATCGCGGATTTCGTCTGCCGCCTGCTGAACCACATGAAGGCGACGGGCGCCACGAGCGTCGAGCCGGCGTTGCGCGAGCAGGACAAGGACATGCCCTTGTTCGACTGGATGGACGAGGACAATTTCAACCCCAACTACCTGAAGCGCGCCATGCCGATCCTACCGAGGCGCGGCGACAAGCGGGAATGGCAGCACACCCAGGACTATTGGCGCGAGAGTGTGGAGTTTCCCGCGATCGACATGGAAGACGAGGTGTTCGTCTACCGCTGGGGCGCGCGTTCGAACGTGGCGACCGAGTGATCGCCGGCGAGCGGATTCGCCGTTCCCCAAACACGCGGCATCCGCGCTGCGGTGTCGGCTTGCCGCGAATTTAGGTCCGCTTTACGCCAGGCGGCCACGCTGACTTCGTCTGTTGATTTGGAGTGAGCAATCCGAAGCGCCGTGCGGTCGCCATCCGGCAAATTTATCGGACCGGCGGTGCCCGTGGGCATTGGGTCTTTCGCGACTTAACGTGGTGCGAAATCAAGATACCTAATTGTCGCTATTGCGCTTATTTGTCACAGGATTCCTTTGGCGAGCTAGGCCCAAAATCAACCATCGCATTGTCGGCGTTAGTGGAATTCAAAGAAGGAAACATTCCGATGGCATCAAACGCTTCCAAAGACCCGGGCAGCGAACCCACGGCGGAATCACAAGTCGCCAAAATTTTTGAGTGGCGGCGGGGATTCAACGCGACGCACTTGATCGACATCGGCGTTCGATTAGGAATCTTCAAGGCGATTGCGGATATTCCCGGAACAACGCCCGGACAGGTCGCCGATTCGTTGGGGCTCCATGCACCCTATGTCGAGACATGGTGTACGACTGCCTATTCGTTTGGTCTGCTGGAGGGCGAGGAAGATCGTAAATTCCGTTTGGCGCCGTTTATCGACGACGTGCTCGCGAAAAACGGACATCCGCGCTATCTCGGCGGCTATGTCCACCTAGGTACCGAGTTCGCGACGGAGGATTTCCGCTACTGTCTTGATGCATTCCGGAGTGGGGCCGCGGTGCCGTTTCAAGGGCGCAGCGAGGAATTCGCCGAAGCCGTGGCCGCCGGTACTTTCGGCTTGCAGGTCTTAAGCGCGAGAAAGCTTCTGCCGGAACTGCCGGGACTTAAGGAGAAGCTCGACGCGGGCGGTGCCTTGCTCGAGGTAGGTTGTGGTACGGGCCGGCACCTTCTCCAATTGACCAAGGCGTTTCCTCAGGCCCGATGTATTGGGGTCGATATCGATCCCACCGGCATGAAAGCGGCGCGCGAAGCGATTGAAAATGCAGGCGTCGCGGACCGCGTCGACCTTGTGGCGGGCGAGGTTGGAAC
>CAYLTU010000115.1:0-17222 GCA_964386465.1 uncultured Rhodospirillaceae bacterium | reverse complement strand
GGAGACCGCTGAAATCCAAGCTACACTATGCCGAACTTCGGAATCAGGACACTAGCGTCCGGGGCGAGAAAGCCGTTTCCCGACGGCAGACCGTACCCCGCCGTCGGGGGGCCTTTGCTCCCGCTCGGCCAAGGATCGCGGCGCTGCATCTTGTCCAAGCCCTTTGCGGAGGGCTTGCATCAAAAGGCGCCGTAAGGCGCCCGCGGTGGAAACGTCTGGCGTCTGGTCCGGAGACGCCGTACGGGTTTGGCAGGGAACCGGCGAATCGCTGACACGCCGTACGGCCCTCGCGGCCGCGGCGAGTCGCGCGCCGCATCGACACGGCTTCGTTTCGGGGATGCCGTGGGTGTGATCGGGTGATGGGTCCGAGTGCCAGGAAGACCCGCCGCCGGAATATGCCGGGTGGGGCATCTAGCGAACCGGAGCGAAAGCTCCAGCGGCGTCGGAAACGTCTGCATTGCGGACGCTTCCGGCGCCCTTTTTTCGTTCGCGGTCCAGCGGCACGCACGGTCTGGCGCAATATGTGATACCAAAGCGCATGGCGGTTCTCTCCATACAATCCCGCGTCACCAACGGTTACGTCGGCAACGCCGCAGCGGTACCGATCCTGCAGCGCCTTGGCCGGACGGCTTGGCCGATCGATACGGTGGCCCTTTCGAACCATCCGGCGCACGGGTCGCACAGCGGCGGCGCGCGGCCCGCCGCGGAAGTCGAAACGCTGGTCGAAGGCTTGCGGAAGCAGCAACTCCTGGCGCGGTGCGACGCGGTGCTGTCCGGTTATCTAGGCGCCGTGGAAACCGGACCGATCGTCCTGGCGGCGGCGAATCGGGTGCGGGAAGACAATCCGGACGCGCTGTGGTGCTGCGACCCGGTCATGGGTGATAATGGGCAGTTTTACGTCGCCGACGGCATCCCCCAATTCTTTCGCGACGCCGCGTTGCCGGCCGCCGACATTGTCCTGCCGAACGCCTTCGAAGCAAGCTATCTCTCCGGGGTCACCGTCGTGACCGCCGAAAACGCGGCCAAGGCGGCTGGTATCCTGTTGGACGCCGGGCCGCGGACGGTCGTCATTTCAGGCGTCGGTCAAGGCGATTCGGTGGGCGCGATCGTGGCCACCGAGGACGGCTGCTGGCAATGCATGGCGCCGACAATCGACGCGCCCGCCTATGGCGCGGGCGACGCCTTTGCCGCGCTATACGTCAGCTTTTATCTGGCGCTGAGGGAAGCGCCCGGAGCGCTGGCGCTCGCCGTTGCCGGCGTGCGAAAAATTCTGCAGACGACCGCAGCGGCGCAAACCGCGGACCTTGAACTGGTGCCGGCGCTGCCCGCCCTCGACAACCTGGCACGGCTTCCGGTCAACCGCATCGCGTGACTTAAGTGGTGTTTTCCGCCGCCACGCGCGCGCGCAGGGCTTCGCCCAGCCGCTCGACAACGTCGTCCCATCGGCGCGGCCGTGTCTGCCGGAACAGCCTCATCGTCGGGTACCAGGGCGAATCAGTGCGCTCGGTTTGCCAACGCCAGTCCGGCGCAAAGGGCAGCAGCGTCCAGACCGGACGGCAAAGCGCGCCGGCCAGATGGGTCGGCGCCGTATCCGCGGTGATTACCAGATCGAGCGATCCGACCAGCGCGGCGCTGTCGGCGAAATCCGCGATATGCGGGCGCATGTCGGCAACCAAGGCGGAATAGCCGAGCGACACTGCCGCCTCCGCCGTATCGCCGAGCTGCAGGCTGTAGAAATGCGTGCCCGGCACCTCCAGCAGCGGCGCCAGATCGGCGAGGGCGAGCGACCGGTTGCGGTCATTCCGGTGGCTTGGCTTTCCGGCCCAGACGAGCCCGACATGCACGCCTTCGCTTCGGTTCGCGATTCGCGGCTTGTCTTCCGGCGGCGCCAGGTAGGGTGTCTCGGCGGAAACCAGCGTCGCGCCCGTCAGATGCGGCAAGGTCAGCAACGCGACATGCGCGTCGTACTCGGGCAGCGGATCGACGTCGCGCGATACCACGGAAACGTCCTTGCAGGCCGGACTGGACCGAAACAGCCGGGCCAGCGGTTCCTGGCATTCGAAAACGACTCTTCCCGCCCGTCCAGCCAACAACGGCAGGTAGCGCACGAACTGGATCGTGTCGCCGAAACCCTGCTCGGCATAGACCAGTAATGTTTTCCCGGAAAGGTCGTCGCCCGTCCAGTCGGCCCCCGCAAGGTCGCGCGGTTTGGCGTCGGGAATCCGCCAACGCCATTCATATTCTTCGAAACCGCGCCGCATATCGCCCCGCAGCAACAGGGCCAAGGCGCGGTCCCATTTCAGTTCCGCCGGATCATAGCCCGCCGCTTCGGCCGCATCGAAGCGTGCGATCGCACCGTCGAGATCGCCCAGATCGCGCAAAACAAGGCCGAGATTGTAGACGAAGGATCCGGCGGCCGGGTCCATCTCGATGGCGGCCTGGTGGCTGTCGCGCGCTTCCTCGAGACGCCCCGCCGCACGCAGCGCGTTGCCCAGGTTGGACCGGGCGCCCGCATCGTCCGGCTTCAGCGCCACACCGCGCTGCAGGCACGCGACGCCCGCTTCGACCCGGCCGAGCGTGCGCAACGCGACGCCAGCATTGATCCAGGCCGGGGCAAATCCCGGGTCGGACGAGAGGATCTGCTGATAGATGCGAACCGCTTCCGCGCCGTTGCCCGCCTGCTGACGCTGCACGGCCAGGCGGAACGCGGTCTCGCGATCCACTTTCCGCGGCGGCGCGGTGTCCGGCTCGTCGCTCATGCCGGCGAGTATCCCGGCTAGGAGCCTGTCCGCGTAATGCTTATGAACTGCATCGACCAGAGAAACGTGCGTGTTAGGCGTGGTTGCGCCGGCGATGCCGGCGGCATCGTCAAGCAGCCACAACGCGGCACGCGCGCCTCTCCGGTCGACCCGAAGGGCCGCGTTCTCAAGGGTTTGGGACGTCGTCCGGCGCCGCTCGCGATGCCCCCGGCATCGCCACGCGACACCCTCCTAGCCCAAACCCTTGAGAACGCGGTGCAGTCTATAAGCATTGCTCGGACAGGCTCCTAAGCCGCCTTGTCGAGGTAGCCGGCGACCAGCGCCTCGGCGATCTGCACCGCGTTCAGCGCCGCGCCCTTACGCAGATTGTCGGAAACCACCCACATGTTGAGGGCGTTCTCCTCGCTGATGTCCTCGCGGATGCGGCTGACATAGACCGCGTCCTCGCCGACGCATTCGACGGGGGTCACATAGCCCTCGTCGGCGCGGTGGTCGACGACGACGATGCCCGGCGCGGCGGACAGCGCGGCGCGCGCCTCCTCGACAGTCACCTCCTTGTCGAAGGTCATATTGACCGACTCGGCATGCCCGATGAATACCGGCACCCGCACGCAGGTCGCGGACACCTTGATCTTGGGATCGAGGATTTTCTTGGTCTCGGCCACCATCTTCCATTCCTCCTTGGTCGAACCGTCATCCATGAAGACGTCGATATGGGGAATGGCGTTGAAGGCGATCTGCTTGGTGAATTCATTGCGGTCCAGCGGATCGTTCACGAACACCGCGCGGGTCTGGTTGAACAGCTCGTCCATCCCCGCCCGCCCGGCGCCCGACACCGACTGGTAGGTGCTGACGACGACCCGGCGCAGCCCGGCCAGATCGTGCAGCGGCTTCAACGCGACGACCATCTGGATGGTCGAGCAGTTCGGGTTGGCGATGATGTTGCGGCGGCCGTAATCGGAAATGGCGCTCCCGTTAACCTCCGGCACGACCAGCGGTACGTCCGGGTCCATGCGGAATTGCGAGGTGTTGTCGATGACGACGGCGCCGGCCTTCGCCGCGCGCGGCGCGAATTCAGCAGAAATTTTACTGCCCGCCGACGACAGGACGATATCGGTCCCGGCGAAATCGAACGAAGACAGTGCCTGGACGTCCAGTTCTGCCTCCTCGCCGAAAGACACCACCCGTCCGACGGAATTCTCCGACGCCAGCGCCGTAATCTTGTCGATCGGGAAGGTCCGCTCCGACAAGGTGGTCAATAGCTCCCGGCCGACATTGCCGGTCGCGCCCACTACCGCAATCTTGTAGCCCATCGTTCTATTCCTGCTTGTTTGGTTCCTACGGCGCCCGGATCGCGGCGCAAAAGATTAGGGCGAGGAGTTGCCCCCTCGCCCGAATTCAAATCCGTGTTTGGGGAGTGCTTGTCAGCTACCCTTTTCCGTTTTGATCGTCTTCGTGGTCTGCGCGACGGTCTTTTTCACCGGAATGGCGGTTTGCTTTACGGTCTTCGTGCTCTCCGCGGCCGGTTTCGGGGTCTGCGCGACCTTCGCGACATGGCCCCAACCGCAATCGCCGTCGGCCTGCGCCGCGGCCGCGAAACCCATCGCCGCAAGCGCGGCAATCGAGGAAACAACGATCTTACGCATGGCAAAACCTCCTAAAGTTCTGAGGCGGACAATAAACCGGCCCCGTTCCGCAATCAAGCGATCCGTCAAACGCCCGCGGGCGGCGTCGGCTTGGTGTCCGCGACGATGTATTCGTCCGAGCCTTCCGCACAGTCATGCCCGACATCGATCGCCCATGCCGGCGCCACGAACGCCGCCAGCGCGAACAGGGACGCTGCGACGATCCTCAACATTTCGAGACCTCCTAGTGTGATGATTCTGAAGTTCGTCGCATTGAATGCGGCGAATTTCTGGATCTGAATCACACTAGATTGAAATAGTTAGTGCGCTGATTCACGCGAAATTCAATCCCTTGAATTTCGCGATCAGGACACTAGGCCGCCTGCTTGTCCAATTCTCGCATAATGGCGTCGCCCATGACGGTTGTCGAGACGCGCGCGGCGCCGGGGCCCATGATGTCCGAGGTGCGCACGCCGGATTTCAGCACGCTCTGCACCGCGTTCTCGACCAGGCTGGCGTCCTCTTCGAGGTCGAAGGAATAGCGCAGCAGCATGGCGAAGCTGAGCAGGCAGGCCATCGGGTTGGCCATGTCCTTGCCGGCGATGTCCGGGGCGCTGCCATGCACCGGTTCGTAGAGCGCGCGGCGGCGGCCGCTGTCGTCCGGCGCGCCGAGTGTCGCCGAGGGCAGCATACCGAGCGACCCGGTCAGCATCGCCGCGCAATCGGACAATATATCGCCGAACAGATTGTCGGCGACGATGACGTCGAACTGGGTCGGCTCGCGCACCAGCTGCATGGCGCAATTGTCGGCGTACATGTGGCCGAGCTCGACATCCGAGAAGGATTCCTGGTGCAGCTCGGTGACGACTTGGCGCCACAGCACGCCGCTCTCCATGACATTCGCTTTCTCGACCGACGTTACCTTGCCGCGGCGCTGGCGGGCGAGGTCGAACGCGACCGCGGCGACGCGGCGGATTTCCGATTCGGTATAGGTCTGCGTATCGAAGCCGCGGCGCTGGCCGTCGGGGAGAGTCTCGATGCCGCGCGGCGTGCCGAAATAGACGCCGCCGGTCGATTCCCGCACGATCATCAGATCGAGACCGCGCACCACCTCCTCCTTCAGGGTGGAGGCGTCGAGCAGCGCGTCGAAGGTGGTCGCCGGGCGCAGATTGGCGAACAGGTCGAGTTCCTTGCGCAGCCGCAGCAATCCCATTTCCGGGCGCAAGTCGCGCGGCGCATCGTCGTATTTCGGACCACCGACGGAGCCGAACAGCACCGCGTCCGCGGCCATCGCATCAGCCATGGTTTCCTCGGTGATCGGCGTGCCGTGCGCGTCGTAGGCGGCGCCGCCGACGAGGCCTTCCTTGACCTCGAAGGTGACTTCGCGGCGATGGTCGAACCATTCGACGACCCGCCGGACCTGGACCATGACCTCGGGCCCGATGCCGTCACCCGGCAAGATGAGAAGTGATTTGTTCGCAGCCATAAGGGCCCCCGTTTCCTGTTATTCGCTGGTCCGCGTTTCCAGTTCGCGGACATCGATGAAGCGGCCGGTCACCGCCGCAGCGGCAACCATCGCCGGACTGGCCAGATGAGTCCGGCCGTCGCGGCCCTGGCGTCCTTCGAAATTACGATTTGAGGTCGACGCGCAGCGCTGCCCCGGCTGGATATTGTCGCCGTTCATGGCGACGCACATCGAGCAGCCCGGTTCGCGCCAGTCGAAGCCGGCTTCCTTGAAAACCTTGTCGAGGCCGCGCGTCTCGGCTTCCTGTTTGACCAGGCCGGAGCCCGGCACGACCATCGCCTCGACTCCCTCCGCCACATGGCGGCCGCGCGCGATCGCGGCAGCGGCTTCGAGATCCTCGATCCGGCTGTTGGTGCATGAGCCGATGAAGGCGCGGTCGATCGCGATGTCGGTGATCGCGGCGCCCGGCGTCAGCGCCATGTAATCGAGCGAACGCTGCATCATGCGCCGCCGGTCCTCGTCCGGCGCATCCGCCGGATCGGGCACGACACCGTCGATCGGCGCGACCTCCTCCGGATTGGTGCCCCAGGTCACCTGCGGCGCGATCGCGGCGGCGTCGAGCGACACTTCCTTGTCGAACACAGCCCCTTCGTCGCTCGGCAGGGTCTTCCAATAGGCAACGGCCTGATCCCAGGCCGCACCCTTCGGCGCACGGGGCCGGCCCTCGCAATAGGCAAAGGTGGTTTCGTCCGGAGCGATCATGCCGGCCCGCGCACCGGCTTCGATCGTCATATTCGAGACGGTCATGCGGCCTTCCATGGACAGCCCGCGAACCGCGGAGCCCGCGAATTCGATGACATGGCCGGTGCCGCCAGCGGTGCCGATCGCACCGATGATGGCGAGAATGACATCCTTGCCGGTGCAACCCGCGGAAAGTTCGCCATCGACCGTGACCCGCATATTCCTGGGCTTGGGAAGGCGCAGCGTCTGGGTCGCCAAGATATGCTCGACCTCAGAGGTCCCGACCCCCATGGCGAAGGCGCCGAACGCGCCATGCGTGGCGGTGTGGCTATCGCCGCAGAACAGGGTCACGCCCGGCAGGGTGAAGCCCTGTTCGGGTCCGATGACATGGACGATGCCCTGGCGCAGATCCATCAGGTCGAGCAGTTCGACCCCGAACTCTTCGTAATCCTTGTAGGCCTGTTCGACGATCATACGAGCGACGGGATCGGTTATTTCCGCATCGCGCGGCCCCGTCGGAATGACATGGTCCATGACCCCCAGGACCTTGTCCGGGCAACGGACCTTGAGCCCGGCCATCCGCAACCCCTCGAAAGCCTGCGGCTGCATCTCCATGATCAGCAGGCGGTCGGCATAGAGCACACTGAGCCCGTCGTCCGACACATCGACGAGGTGGGCGTTCCAGATCTTGTCGAACAGCGTCCGCGGCGCGGTCATATCGGGCAACCCTCTAACTGTTGAGCCAGGGCTGGGTGTCCTTCTGCTTCGCCTCGTAGCTATCGATCTTGTCGCCCTTCTGCATGGTGAGGCCGATATCGTCGAGACCGTCGAGCAGGCATTCGCGGCGGAAGGCGTCCAGTTCGAACGGCACGGTCACGCCGTTGGGCCGGCTGATCCGCATGTTCACCAGATCGACCGTCAGCTCCGGGTTTTCGGTATCGCTAGCGTCGGCCATCAGCGCGTCGAGCTGGTCCTTGGTCACCCGGATCGGCAAGATGCCGTTCTTGAAACAGTTGTTGTAGAAAATATCGGCGAAGCTGGTCGAGATGACGCAGCGGATGCCGAAATCGAGCAGCGCCCACGGCGCGTGCTCGCGCGACGAGCCGCAGCCAAAATTGTCGCCCGCCACGATGATCTTTGAATCACGATAGGGCGGCTTGTTGAGAATGAAGTCCGGCTTCTCCGAACCGTCCGGCTCGAAGCGCATCTCCTCGAACAGCACACTGCCGAGACCGGTCCGCTTGATGGTGCGGAGGTGCAGCTTGGGAATGATCTTGTCGGTGTCGATGTTGATCATGTCCATCGGCGCCGCGACGCCGGTCAGCGTATTGAACTTATCCATCGCTCGTTCTCCCTCCCGTCAAGATCGGATCAGGTTTGATGCCGGGCATCAATCCTGTGAATCCGATCGCTACTAATAGATAGAGCAAAGAAACAGAACCAATGACAATCGCCAAAGGCGATTCTCATCAATCCTGATTTGCTCTAGCCGTTCAACATGTCGCGGACGTCCGTCAGCTTGCCGGTAACCGCCGCCGCCGCCGCCATCGCCGGGCTGACCAGATGGGTCCGACCGCCGCGCCCCTGCCTTCCCTCGAAATTACGGTTCGAGGTCGCAGCACAACGCTCACCCGGCTGCAGCTGGTCGACATTCATCGCCAGGCACATCGAGCATCCCGGCTCGCGCCAGTCGAAGCCGGCCTCGATCAGGATCTGCGCCAGCCCCTCTTCCTCGGCCTGCTGCTTGACGAGACCAGAGCCCGGTACGATCAGTGTCCGCAGGCCTTCCTTCACCTTGCGGCCCTTGGCGACCTCGGCCACCGCGCGGATGTCCTCGATCCGCCCGTTGGTGCAGGCGCCTACGAACACGGTATCGATCTCCACATCGGTCATCTTGGTGCCGGGTATCAGGCCCATGTATTCGCAGGAACGCTTCACCGCCGCCGCCTTGTCCGGGTTCGGCGCGTCCCTCGGATCGGGCACGACTCCCGTGATCGGCACCACGTCTTCCGGACTTGTGCCCCAGGTGACCTGCGGGTCGATATCGCCGACATCAAGCGTCGCTTCCTTGTCGTATGTCGCCCCATCGTCCGACGGCATGGTCTTCCAATGAGCGACCGCGGCATCCCAATCAGCACCCTTCGGCGCGTAGGGACGGCCCTTGAGATATTCGAAAGTCTTCTCGTCCGGCGCGATCAACCCGGCGCGGGCGCCGGCTTCGATTGTCATGTTCGAGACCGTCATGCGGCCTTCCATGGACAGCGAGGTGATGGCGGGGCCGGTATATTCGATCACATGGCCGGTGCCGGCCGCGGTGCCGATCTTGCCGATCAGCGCCAATACCAGATCCTTCGCGGTGCAGCCGAACGGCAGCTCGCCACTCACGGTGATCCGCATGCTCTTGACCGGCGCCTGCAGCAGGGTCTGGCTCGCCATGACATGCTCGACTTCCGAGGTACCGATGCCAAAGGCGAGCGCCCCGAACGCGCCGTGCGTCGCGGTGTGGCTGTCGCCGCACACCAGGGTCACGCCCGGCAGGGTGAAACCCTGCTCCGGGCCGATGATATGGACGATACCGTTGCGCGGATCCTCGACCTCGAACAGGGTGACGCCGAAGTCGGCGCAATTGCGCCGCAACGTGTCGACCTGAAGCTGTGAATCCTCGGGGATGGCCTCCGTGCGGTCGGTCGCGATGTTGTGGTCGATCACCCCCAAGGTAAGGTCCGGACGCCGCAACTTGCGGCCGGCTAGGGTTAGCCCTTCGAAAGGCTGCGGACTCGTCACCTCATGGATGATGTGGCGGTCGATATAAAGCAGACAGGTGCCGTCTTCCTGCCGATCGACAACATGACTTTCCCAAATCTTGTCTAACAATGTGCGCGGCTTGGACATAACGCTCCCTCGTCCTGGCTGATAATCGCATGCAAGCGGACGCCGCTGCGGGAATTCTATGAATGAACCTCATACTCCAGGTCTCGCGTAGCGGGACCGAGCCTCCCCAAACAGGCAGCGTCCTTTGCGATTTAACTGTTTTAGCGCCTCTCTTGCAAAAGAGATTTTTTCACAGGGCAATGAAACAATTTCACAAACCCCCGCGCGACTCAGCTCTCGTCGTTCTCCGGTGCCACCGGAGCCGCTTCGGCAGTTTCGGTACGCCGGACGGTCGTACGTTCGGCGATACGGGCCGACTTGCCGCGCCTTTCACGCAGATAGTACAGCTTCGCGCGGCGCACCGACCCGCGGCGCACCACCTCGATTTCCTCGATCCGCGGGCTGTACAGCGGGAAGACGCGTTCCACGCCCTCGCCATAGCTGATCTTGCGCACGGTGAAGGCGCTGTTGACGCCGTTGTTCTTGCGCGCGATGCAGACGCCCTCGAAAATCTGGACCCGTTCGCGGGAGCCCTCGACGACCTTCACATGCACACGCAAGGTATCGCCGGCCTGGAACTCCGGAATCGACCGGGACTCTGCAAGCTTCGCAACCTGCTCCTGTTCGAGCTGTTCGATAATATTCATGACATCGTCCTCACTTGCTTGGTCCGCGCGACGTACCGTTCCCATAGATCGGGCCGCCTCTCGCGGGTAATGCGTTCAGCCTGGGCCAATCGCCAGGCGCGAATTTTTTCATGGTGGCCGGACAGCAGAACGTCCGGCGCGGTGCGGCCGCGCCACGTGGCCGGCCGGGTGTATTGGGGATACTCGAGAAGCCCTTGCGCGAAGCTTTCCTCGACCAGGGAGTCTTCGTCGCCGACGACCCCCGGCAGCAGGCGGACGCAGGCGTCGATGACACTCATCGCCGCGGGCTCGCCGCCGGACAACACGAAATCACCGACGCTGACCTCTTCGAAATTGCGTTCTTCGATGATCCGTTCGTCGATCCCTTCGAAGCGACCGCACAGCAGGGTTACGCCCGGGCCCGAAGCGAGCGATGCGGCCTGCTCCTGATCGAAGGCACGGCCGCGCGGCGTCAGATAGATGACCGGTCCCGGCGCGTCCTGGACAGACGCCAGCGCCGCGTCGAGTATGTCGGCCCGCATGACCATGCCCGGTCCACCGCCGAACGGCGCATCGTCGACCGTGCCGTGGCTGTCGGACGCGAAGTCGCGGATGTCGACCGTCCGCAGATCCCATATCTTCTCCGACAGGGCACGGCCCGCCAGCGAATGGCCTAGCGGCCCCGGAAACATGTCCGGGAAGATCGTCAGGACGCGGGCGGTCCAGGCACTCATTTGCCGTCCTCCGCCTGCGTTTCCGTCGGCGGCACGACTGTAATCCGGCCGCCTTCGAGATCGATCTCGGGCACGACGGACCGGGTGAAGGGCAGAACGGAAACGCCGCCACCGTCGAGGATGAACTCGATCATGTCGCCGGCACCGAATTCGTGCAGGGCGCGAACCGTCCCATAGGCTGTCCCGTCGGTCAGAACCGCCGGCAACCCGATCAGGTCGGTGTGGTAGAACTCGTCCACGTCCGTTTGCGGCAAGGTGCCCCGGTCGACATGGAGCTCCGTACCCTTGAGGGCCTCGGCCGCATCGCGGTCGCCAACCCCCTCTATGCGAGCGAGCAACACGCCCTTCGCCGACCCTGTGACATCGAGCGCAAAACTGCGCTTTCCGTCCGAATCACCGAGCGAGCCATAAGAAGCAAAATCGGCAGGATCCTCGGTAAAGCTCTTGACGCGCACGAGACCGCGCACGCCATGCGCGCCCACGATAACGCCGACGCAAATCCGGGAATCCGCCATGATTGCCGCCTGTTCCACCGCCACGATCCCTAGGCCGGCTTCTCTTCTTCAGCCGGCGCTTCTTCTGCCGCGGCTTCCTCGGCCGGCGCTTCTTCTGCCGCAGCCTCCTCGGCCGGCGCCTCTTCTGCCGCAGCCTCCTCGGCCGGCGCCTCTTCTGCCGCAGCCTCCTCGGCCGGCGCCTCTTCTGCCGCAGTCTCCTCGGCCGGCGCTTCTTCTGCCGGGGCCTCCGGTGGGGCAGCGGCTTCCGCTTCGGCCGCTTCCTTCGCCGCCACGGCCGCCGCCTCGGCTTCCTTCATACGTTCCTGCGCCTTCGCCTTCGGCAGATGCTGTTTGGTCTGTTCCGGGATCGCCGGTACCGGCATGATTTCCGCCCGACCCAGAAACCGCGCGACCCGATCAGACGGCTTCGCGCCGACCGACATCCAGTGGCGGATGCGGTCTTCGACCAGCTCGACCCGTTTCGGATCGTCCTTGGCCAGCATCGGGTTGTAGACCCCGACGCGCTCGATATAGCGGCCGTCGCGCGGCATGCGCGAATCGGCGACGACAATGCGGTAGTACGGGCGCTTTTTCGCACCGCCGCGGGCCAGTCTGATTTTCAGCGCCATATGGTTTCTTCTCCTCGGTTTGCTATTCGTCAGAAAATTCCGGTCGTTTGGAAATTCAATTACCGTTACATCCGGGGCATCAGGCCCTGGATGCCGTGCCGCATCAGGCCCTTCTCGCCCATCTTGCTCATGCGCTTCATCATCTTGCGCATCGTCTGATATTGCTTGAGCAGCTTGTTGACGTCTTGGATGGACGTGCCCGACCCGCTCGCGATGCGTTTCTTACGCGACGCGTGGATCAGTTTCGGCCGCAGCCGTTCCTTCGGCGTCATCGACGAGATAATCGCCTCCTGGTGCAGCAGCGCGGACTCGTCGATCTTCGCCTCGGCCATCTGTTTCTTCGCCTTGGCGACACCGGGCAGCAATTCCATCATACCGCTTAGGCCGCCCATCTTGCGCATCTGGCCAAGTTGTTTGGCCATGTCGTCTAGATCGAATTCGCCCTTCTGGATCTTCTTGGCAAGCGCTTCGGCGTCTTCCTCCGCGATCGTTTCCTGCGCCTTCTCGACCAGGCTGATCACGTCGCCCATACCGAGAATACGACCGGCGATCCGCTCCGGATGGAAATCCTCCAGCGCGTCCAGCTTCTCACCGACGCCGATCAGCTTGATCGGACAGCCCGTCACGGCGCGCATCGACAGCGCGGCGCCACCGCGCGCATCGCCGTCGACTCGGGTCAGCACGATTCCGGTCAGCGGCAGGCGCGCCTTGAAACCCTCGGCGACATTGACCGCGTCCTGGCCGGTCATCGCATCGGCGACCAGCAGGATTTCATAGGGGTCGACCGCCTCCCGCACCGCCGCGGCTTCCGCCATCAGCGCCTCGTCGATCTGCAGCCGGCCGGCGGTGTCGAGCATCACCACGTCGTAACCGCCGAGCCGAGCCGCATCGTTGGCGCGGCGCGCGATATCCACCGGCTGCTGGCCGGCGACGACCGGCAGGGTTTTGACGCCGGCCTGCTCGCCCAGCACTTTCAGCTGTTCCTGGGCCGCGGGCCGCTGCGTATCAAGCGACGCCATGAGGACTTTCTTCTTGTCCCGGTCCTGCAGGCGGGCCGCGATCTTCGCCGTCGTGGTCGTCTTGCCGGAGCCCTGCAGCCCGACCAGCATGATGCCGACCGGCGCCGGGGCCAGCAGTTCCAGCCCCTCCGTCTCCGCGCCGAGCATTTCGACAAGTTGATCGTTGACGATCTTGACGACCATCTGACCCGGCGTGACGGAGCGCAGCACTTCCTGGCCGATCGCTTCCTTCTGCACCTTGTCGATGAAATCGCGCACGACGGCCAAGGCGACGTCCGATTCAAGCAGGGCTACCCGGACGTCGCGCATGGCGGCGGACACGTCGGATTCGCTCAACGCCCCGCGGCGTTTCAGCTTCTCGAAGACGTCGGCCAAGCGGCCGGACAATGACTCGAACATGCGCGCCTCTAATTACAAAGCCAACACGACAACGCAAAACGCGCCAGTGCGCGAAACTCGCGGACTGGCGGAGCCCCTCGGGACCGGAAACTCACGTTTCCCGAATGAGACCGGGCTTTTACGCCCGGTCGCGGCCTAAGTCAAGCAGGCCAAAACAATGGCGCCGGTTCGTGTCGAAATTCGTTTGATTCAGTGGCGCCCGCCCGCCGGTATCGCGCGGCGCCAGATTAGAACTTCCGAAGGAATCTGTTGACGATCCCATCATCCAATCCGACGTGCCGCTTGAGAAAAGAGTACGCCCGGACCACTTCACCATCCAGCCATACCATAGCCTTCTTGAACGACGTATCGCTCGGCAAGGCGGCGTAAAGCGTCGGCTCAAGGGGCAGCGACTTCTCTTCGTCACGGTAGTAATAGAGGATCAGCGACTTGCGGCTGTTGCCGGCGGGGCAGCAAAGTTTATGTGGATGACCATGAAACGAGCGACGCTGGGTGTGGAAGATAACGCACCGATTGAAGACCGGCACAACTTCCGCGACGCGCCGTTTCATCTCCGAGTCCCATATCTCAAGATCCCCGTTCCATTCCGACTTCCAATCCTTATTGAGATAGATCAAAAGGTTGATCTGCCTGCTCCAGCTCGGCCGCTTGTTGTGGACCAGGAAATCGACATGGTTGTTGAGGAATCCGCCCGGCAGGGTCTGGTGTAATCCTCCGCCGTCGAGTTCGGGATCGGTAATCAACTCCTCGATCCCGGAAAGCTTTTCCAAGAATGCGAGGAAACGACTGGACCACAACGCATCAAACACAGTTTGCGTGGTCGGCCCCATGAGGCCGATGTCCGTGAGCCCCAGCTTCCTTTCATTGAAGTGACTGTAGTGTATCCATTTGGCGTCGGGCGTGGGGTATTCGGCCAGCACCTTCTCGGCAATTTCGGCGGGCAGGAAATCGTCGATCACCGTATGAGGAAATGGATCCGCGCTGGTGAAGTCTTCCTTCCGCTGCTCGGCAATCTCTTCGAGACGTTCAAAGTCGAATACCGTCTCAGTCTCAGTCATTGTCATGACGCCAACTGCCAGCGCTCGCGCCAATCCTCAGCCACATAGTTGACAATGATCGAACGCCTTACCCCACGAAGCGGGCGTTTGGCGAAACCGTGCCACGTGTCGGAGCCGGGGATGAAGATCAGGCCGCGATTTTGGGCAAACGGCGCACGGCCGACGTGATTAAAGGCGTCGTCATACAGGTCTGTACCGGCATCTGCCAGTTCCGGTTCCTTGGAGAGATAGACCAGCATGGTGAACAATTTCACGCTGATGTCGGTGTGCGGTTCAAGACAGAAACCATCGCTGTCCTGAGTGTATTCGATCCTGAGACTGCCTTTCGAGAGGTCGATTCCGCAAACTCGCTCGAACTTGTCTATCGTGCGTTCGTCCGATAGCGCGTCGACAACGTCGCGGCAGACCGCCGAACGCGAACAGAGATCGGCGTTGATAAAGGTACGGCTCTCGTTGTTACATTCCCGCGTGCCGTCATATCGGTCGATTTGCGGCGGTTCGATCGGTAGATCGAGGATGCCGTCGCAGGCTTCTTCGGTCAGCACATCCTTTAACAACCAATAGCGGTAAGGCTGCGTTTCGGCCTGTGCCTTGTCGAGGCAATCCGAAATCGCTTCTGTAATCGGGTTCATTGCGTGTTCCTGCAGTTACGGATCGCCCTTTAGACAGAGGAAACCCTGCTCCCGCGCGGGAGAAAATATCTTCACTGCGGCTTCCCGATAAACAGGTCTCGTACCGGCGTCTTTGATTTAGATCATTCCGCCGGGAACTTGGTATCCCCGGCCGAATACAACCGCTTCATATGCTCCGCGTTAAAAACTTTAAATCCGGGCAAAGATCGGGTCGGCTAACCAGCCAGCACCGGAAGCACGATGAAGGAAGGCGTTGCTTCGGCGTGAAATATGGTATTGGTCGCAATCTTGACATCGGCCTCGCCGTCGTTCGCCAGCACGGGATTTCCGCTGTTCGTATTGCGCGCCCGTCGGGGGAAATTGCTGCTGGTGATATCGACCTGAATGCGGCTGCCGGCCCGTATGGTGTGATGAATATGGGCCAGGCCGATCTCGAAACTATAGATTTCACCTGACGCCAGCCGCTGCGGTTCCCGCGCGCCGCCGCGATACATCGCGCGTACGACACCGTCCATCAGCAGCATCGTGCGTCCGTCCGGCATCACCTCGATCAGCTTGGCGACGAAGTCCGTGTCGGCACAATCGGAACCGGCGTGCAGGCTAACCTGTACGGCCCCCGCGATTGTCAGGTCTTCGGCAAGCGTTTCGCCCCGATAGACCAGGCCGTAATCCGGCAGCGCCTGCACCGGCCGCTGGTCGCGCGGGCCGGCGGCGATCAGCATGTTGCGGCCGCCCCGGGTCGGGATCGGAGCTCGCGGGTCGTACGCATAGTCGCGCGCGCCGCCGCCCGGGCCCGCTTCGGTCAGACTTCCATCGCCGCACAGGTAAAGGCGTAAGGGCGCTACGCCCGGCGGCGGCCACTGTTCGGATTGCCGCCAATCGTCCGCGACATAGGCTTCCGTGTCATCGACCCAGGCGAGCGGCGCATAACGGATGGCGGGCTCGTCCACCACGCCGGTCGCCTCACCCTTCAACCAGTGGCCGAACCATTCGAAATAGGGGTCGCGCGGCCAGAAATTCGGTTCGTAGATGAAGTAGTGATGGTTCGGACCGATCCAGAGTCGCTGATTGCCGACACGGGCCTGGATCTTGTTGAACGCGCGGATCATGCTGGTCTGGAAGATGTCGTACCAACTCGTCGCGAGGAAGCCCGGGGCCTCGATGGTGCGGCAGAAATCGTGCGCCGTCCGGAACGCGTCCGGCGCCGGGTGACCGATGATCTCATCCAGGAACGGCTGCCATGTGGAAAAATCCGGGTAGCCCGTCAGAGGCAGGCGCAGCCAATCTTCCGATTCGACGAAAGGCGGATCGGCGTGGCACGCCGCCTCCAACCTGTCGTAGCGTTCCGCCGAACGCGCGGCGGCGGCATCGAGTTCCACCGCGCCGATCCCGGCCTTTTCCATAACCGCATCGCGGTGCGACGGCGACAGGCCGGGAATATTCTTCGCGACCCAGAGCCATAACCGCTCCATCTCGATCGACCCGCCTTCATAGACGACATCGTCGTAGATGCTGGCCGCCCCCACCTGGGCGAAATACGCCTTCAGCGACGGATGGCCGGTACTCGCCGCGGCAAAGGTGGTCGTCGCGCCGGCCGACGATCCGGACATGCCGATATTTCCGTCGCACCAGAGCTGTCCGGCGATCCAGTCCAGCGTGTCGAACCCGTCGGCCGCGTCGTCGGCGTAGACGCGATCGACGCCTTCCGATCCGTAACGCCCGCGCGTGTCCTGATAAACCGCGGCATAGCCCCTTTGCACGATGGCCCGCCAGCCGCGCAGGATCGACCCCCGCATCGGCGCATCGGGATCCGGCAGCCAGCCAAAGGCCGGGTCGTGAATCGCATCGCCCTGCGGTTTCGTAATGCCATAGGGCGTGCGCTGCAGGATGACCGGAAAGGAGGGGCCGCCCGTTTCCGGCAAATAGACGAAGGTGTTGAGCCGGACCCCATCGCCCATCGTGACAAAGGTTTGGAAACACCCGGTCATCGTCACGTCGCAACCAAGGGATCGTGGCCGCGCGCCTCGAGTGTGCCCGGCAACCGTTCAAGGTTGGAGAAACGCGCCGGCAGAGGGTTTCGTTCGAAAATTTCGCGCATGGCGGTTTCCTCTCACGCGTCCTTCAAATGCGCGTCGCGCCGCTCGAACAGCGCGTCGTCGGCGTAGCCCAT
>CAYLTU010000114.1:15424-17271 GCA_964386465.1 uncultured Rhodospirillaceae bacterium | reverse complement strand
TAGATCGCGGCAACCGCCGGGGCCAGACGGAGGGCGCAATCATATTGCCGTACGGCCTCTTCCAACTGGCCGGCTTGCGCCAACGCCGCGGCCAGGTTGTTGTAGGCGCCGGGGGCGTCGGGCCGCAGCGATACGGTTTTCCGGAAAGCGCCGATCGCGGCTTCGATCCTACCGGTCGTCTGGTAGACGTATCCGAGAAGATTTTGCGCTTCCGCATTGTCGTCAGCCCGCTTGGCGAGGCCGCGCAAGATCGCCTCGCTCTTGGCGTATTCTCCGGCGCGGAAATAGGTTGCCGCCGATTCGAGCAATTGGTCCGATTCGGCGTGGGGCGTCGGTCCATTTTCGCCGGAAGCAGACATGATTGTTTGCTGAAAGCTCTACGTTGTTCGACCGGAATTAAACTGCTTTCAGTATAGACCGATGGTGTCGCGACGGCATTTGCAGCCGTTCAAACCTTCGTGATTTCTTATGGTTATACCGTCAGGCGCTTTTGCGGGTTTGAGCGCTCCGCAGGCCCGGCAGGTGATCGGCGAGATATCGGCCGGTATGGCTTTCGGCGACGCGGGCGACGGATTCCGGCGTCCCTGCCGCAACGATCCGGCCGCCGCCGCCGCCACCTTCAGGCCCGAGGTCTATAATATGATCGGCGGTCTTTATCACTTCCAAATTATGCTCGATAACGATGACGGTGTTGCCTTGGTCGACGAGCGCTTGCAGGACGTCGAGGAGCCTCCGTATATCTTCGAAGTGCAGTCCCGTGGTCGGTTCGTCGAGGATATAGAGCGTGCGTCCGGTCGCACGACGGGACAATTCCTTCGCGAGCTTGACGCGCTGCGCCTCGCCGCCGGAAAGGGTCGTCGCCTGCTGGCCGACCTGGATATAGCCCAGCCCGACCCGTTGCAGCGTCACCATTTTGTCACGGATCGCCGGGACGGCTTTGAAAGTCTCCGCCGCTTCGTCGACGGTCATCGAAAGAACGTCGGCGACCGAATGGCCCTTGAACAGGATCTCCAGGGTTTCGCGGTTATAACGCTTTCCTTTGCAGGTATCGCATTGGACATAAATGTCCGGCAGGAAATGCATCTCGATCTTGATCACGCCGTCGCCCTGGCAGGCTTCGCACCGGCCGCCCTTGACGTTGAATGAGAAGCGGCCGGGCGCATAACCGCGCGCCCGGGATTCCGGCAGGTTGGCGAACCACTCCCGGATCGGCGTGAAAGCGCCCGTATAGGTGGCCGGATTCGACCGCGGCGTACGGCCGATCGGTCGCTGGTTTATGTCGATGACCTTATCGAGCAGCTCGACGCCGTCGATACCTTCATGCGCGCCCGGCAGACGCCTTGCGGCGTTCAATTGGCGCGCCAGGGCGCGGTACAGGGTATCGATCACGAGAGTCGATTTCCCGCTGCCGGATACGCCGGTCACGCAGGTAAAGACTCCAAGCGGAAACGACGCCGTGACGGCGTCGAGATTGTTTTCCGTCGCCCCCTTGATCGTGAGTTCATGTCCCTTGCCGGCTTTGCGCCGCTGTTTTGGGATCTCGATCTGGCGCATGCCCGTCAGGTACTGTCCGGTCAGACTTTCCGGGCACCGTAGGACATCGTCGGGCAATCCCGCGGCGACGACATGGCCGCCGTGAATGCCGGCGCCCGGCCCCATATCGACAAGGTAGTCGGCCTCGCGGATAGCCTCCTCGTCATGTTCGACGACGATGACGGTGTTCCCCAAATCGCGCAGCCTTTTCAGCGTCGCGAGCAGTCGGTCGTTGTCCCGCTGATGAAGACCGATCGACGGCTCGTCCAGGACATAGAGGACGCCGGTGAGGCCCGATCCGATTTGCGAGGCCA
>CAYLTU010000114.1:0-15324 GCA_964386465.1 uncultured Rhodospirillaceae bacterium | reverse complement strand
TATTCGGCAGGTCGCAGAACGGTGTACTCAGCTTGACCTTGAAATGTTTGGCGAGACTTTCGAGCGTCTGCTTGTAGTAGGGCGAAGAAGATTTCGCCCAGGGCGCGATGGCCTCGCCCAGCCGTTTGCCGGGATCCGGAACGACGAGGGCCGCATCGATATGCATCGTCGTTCCCAAACCGTCGCAGGACGGACAGGCGCCGAACGGATTGTTGAACGAAAACAGGCGAGGTTCGATTTCGTCGATCGTGAACCCGGATATCGGACAGGCGAATCGGGCGGAAAACGTCGTGCGTTCTCCGCTTTCCGCATCCTCGGCGAAGACCAGACCGTCGGACAGGGCCAGGGCGGTTTCCAGCGAATCGGCCAGTCGCGTCTGCAGCCCATCGCGGACAACCACGCGGTCGACGACGACATCGATATCGTGCTTGAAATTTTTGTCCAGACTTGGTGCGTCTTCGATCAGATGCAGTTCGCCGTCGATCTTGACACGCTGAAAACCGCGTTTCTGCAAATCCGCGAGCTCTTTCCGGTACTCGCCCTTGCGGCCGCGAACGATCGGGGCCAGCAGGTACAGCCGGGTCCCCTCCTGCATCGCCATGGTGATATCGACCATCTGGCTGACATTCTGGCTTTCGATAGGCAGTCCGGTCGCCGGCGAATAGGGGATGCCGATTCGCGCGAACAGCAGTCGCATGTAGTCGTAAATTTCGGTTACCGTGCCCACCGTGGAACGTGGATTTCGGCTTGTCGTCTTCTGCTCGATCGAGATTGCCGGCGACAGGCCTTCGATAAGGTCGACATCCGGTTTCTGCATGAGTTCGAGAAACTGCCGCGCATAGGCCGACAGGCTTTCGACATAGCGGCGCTGTCCATCCGCGTAAATCGTATCGAAAGCAAGCGACGATTTGCCGGATCCGGAAAGGCCTGTAATGACGATCAGCTTGTCGCGCGGTAGGTCGACATCGACATTCTGAAGGTTGTGTTCACGTGCTCCACGCACGCGGATCGTCGTCAGCATGATGCGTTCAACATGTCCTGGTCGGAGTGTTTCGGATCGGCGGGTTTTATCCCGCTACGATGGCCACTATAATAGTTGTCCGCGCCGGGGGAATCGACTCTAAATCAAACGCTCGGTCTTCGTCGTCGGTGTCTCCTGACATCACGTTCCTTTCTGTAGAGATTGCTGGGCATTCGGCGGCGCTGCGCATAGACTGAAATCTGCGCGGGGAGCTGAAAATTTATCGTTTCGATTGTGAAAGACTCAGAAAATGGCAGGTAGCGTTAACAAGGTGATTTTGGTCGGAAACCTGGGACGGGATCCAGAAATTCGGACGACCCAGAGCGGTATGAAAGTTGCGAATCTACGCGTGGCGACGAGCGAACGCTGGAAGGATCGTAACTCCGGGGAAATGCAGGAACGCACCGAGTGGCACAGTATCGCGATCTTCAACGAACACCTTGTCAGCGTCGCAGAGCGATTCTTGCACAAGGGCTCGAAGGTTTATCTCGAAGGCCAATTGCAAACTCGGAAGTGGACGGACCAACAGGGTCAGGACCGATATTCTACGGAAGTCGTGATGAACCGCTTCCGGGGCGACTTGCAAATGCTGGATAGCCGCGGCGAAGGTGGCGGATCGTATGGCGGTGGCTCCGGAGGAGGTTCGAGTGGCGGCGGCGGCAGCGGTGGTGGCGGAAACGATGGCGGTTTCGGCGGCGGCGGCGGCGGTTCCGCCGACGATCTGGACGACGAAATCCCCTTTTAGGGCCGACACGACTAAAAGCTAAAAGGTGCGGAGGGGCGAATCGGTTTCCCGTAATTAGTGTCTGGCAAGGGAAACCATAATAATCGTAAAGTAGCCCTTGTCGTACAGGGAGGGCGTCCACGTTGGTCCGCGGACCCAAAACGGCATTTGGAGGGGCAGTCACGGATTATATTTGAGGAGTAGGCAAAATGAGAATGCGGAGTCTCGCGACTTTGGCAGGGATAGTGTTGCTGGTGGGGGCTTGTGCGGATTCCCGATTGGTCAGCGACGTATCTAAGCTGAAGCCCAAGGAAAGCGGGTTCAAGGCCAACCTGCACAAGGAATATGTCGATTTGGCCAAAGCGGAAAACGAAGAAGGCGATACTTACGATACCGGCGTTTTCGCGCGTCGGGCCGAAGCCTCGGCGATGGGAAAGAGCGTAGACCCCGACAAGCTTTGGGATCGCAGCTATCAAGAAGAAGCACCAGACGATATTATTCAATGAACGGGGTCGTCTGGTAGGCGCATTGGATGGCGGTGGACGTTCGGGCCATCCGGCTGTCGCGGCGAGGGCGCAGGCGATGTTCGACTGCTGGGCGCAGGAACAGGAAGAAAATAATCAGCCGCCCGATATCGAACGCTGCCGCAGCGGTTATATGAAGGCGATGGATCAGTTGGCCGCGGCGATGAAGCCGAAACCGAAGCCGAAAATGGTCGCGAAGCCGAAGCCGAAGAAAAAGGCGAAGAAAAAGGCGAAGGCCGTTGCCATACAAAACCCGTATGTTGTCTATTTCGAGTTCGACAGCACGACGATTACCGATATGGATTCGGTCCGCCAAATTACGGCAGCGGCCAAAGCGGCGAAATCGAACAAGTCGACCCGCATGGAAGTGACCGGTCATACCGATACTTCCGGCGCTTCGGCGTATAACCAGAACCTGTCTGAAGCCCGCGCAAAGGTCGTCGACGAAGCGCTGATCGCTTTGGGCATCAACGGGCTGATTATTGAACGCCATGCGAGCGGTGAGAACGACCCGGACGTGGACACCGGAGACGGCGTTCGCAAAGGTGAAAACCGCCGCGTTGAAATCAACGTCCGATAAACACCTAAATTTCTGCCCGCCGTGTCGAATTCGGCACAGCGGGCAGATTTTTATTTTTAAAGCCCCCAAAAAGGGGGCTGATTTTTTGCGTTAATCCCTTTGCTTCGTTAAAATCGTGTTGGGGCAAAAAGCTACTTGAATATCCCGACCTGACCCTATGGCTCCCATTTTGCTGTGCCTTTACCGGGCACCGAGTTGAACCTGAGTTAAGCCTGCATGGCATCAACTGAAATCTCCCAAATAACGATCGAAGAGGAGATGCGGCGGTCCTATCTCGATTACGCGATGAGCGTGATCGTGAGCCGCGCGCTGCCGGACGTGCGCGATGGATTGAAGCCGGTCCATCGCCGGATCCTCTATTCGATGAAGGAAAGCGGCTACGATTCGAACCGGCCGTATCGGAAGTCTGCTCGAATCGTCGGCGACGTCATGGGTAAGTATCACCCGCATGGCGATCAGGCGATCTACGACGCAATGGTCCGCATGGCGCAGGTTTTTTCCATGCGTCTGCCGCTTATCGACGGACAAGGCAACTTCGGTTCGATGGACGGCGATCGTCCGGCGGCGATGCGCTATACCGAGGCCCGGCTGGCGACGTCGGCGGAAAGCCTGCTCGACGATATCGACAAGGACACTGTCGATTTCGCCGACAATTACGATGAAACGACAAGCGAGCCGAAAGTACTACCGGCGCGATTCCCAAACCTGCTTGTCAATGGTGCCGGCGGTATCGCGGTCGGCATGGCGACGAATATTCCGCCGCATAGCCTCAGGGAAGTCGTTTCGGCCTGTCTGGCATATGTCGACGACCCGGAAATCTCGATCGAAGGCCTGATGGAACATATACCCGGTCCGGATTTTCCGACCGGGGGCAAGATCCTGGGCGAAGCTGGCATCCGAGCCGCCTACCATACAGGACGCGGGTCGGTCGTGATGCGGGCGCGGACACATATCGAGCCGTTTGGCAAGGACCGGGAAGCGATCGTCGCGACGGAAATTCCCTATCAAGTGAACAAATCGCGAATGATCGAGCGCATTGCCGAGGTCGTCCAGGCAAAGACGATCGAAGGAATCTCAGCTCTGCGCGACGAATCGGACCGGCAGGGCGTGCGCGTGGTCGTTGAACTGAAGCGCGATGCGATCGCGGATGTGGTTCTGGCGCAACTCTTCCGGTATACGCCGCTGCAGACCAGTTTCGGCGTCAACATGCTGGCATTGAACGGTGGCCAGCCGGAACAGATGAACCTGCGGCAGGTAATCGTTGCATTCGTCGATTTCCGCGAAGAAGTCATCACGCGTCGAACGGCCTACGAACTTCGAAAGGCGCGCGAGCGGGCGCATGTGCTCGCTGGATTACTCGTCGCGCTCGCCAATCTCGATCCGGTAATCGAGCTGATCCGTGCCGCGCCCGATCCGGTTGTCGCCCGGGAACGTCTGATGGCCGAAGATTGGCTTGCCGGCGACGTCGCCGCGTTCATCGAACTGATCGACGATCCGGGGCATGAGGTCGTTGACGGCCGTTACCGGCTTTCCGAAACGCAGGCGCGCGCGATCCTGGAACTCCGGCTACAGCGTCTGACGGGGTTGGAACAAAACAAGCTGGTTGCCGAGACCGAGGAACTTTCCGAGAAAATCCGCGGCTTCCTTGAAATCCTGACCAGCCGTCCGCGACTGCTTGAAGTGCTGCGGACCGAATTACAGGAAATTTCGGAAAAGTTCGGCAACGACCGGCGAACACAGATCGAACCGGCCGAGTTCGAGCACGATATCGAGGATTTGATCCAGCGCGAGGATATGGTCGTCACTGTAACCCATGGTGGCTACATCAAGCGTGTTCCGCTGTCGACCTATCGCGCGCAGAGACGTGGCGGCAAAGGTCGCACCGGCATGGCGACCCGCGAGGAAGATTTCGTCAAGGATGTGTTCGTCGCGTCGACCCATGCGATCGTGTTGTTCTTCTCGTCGCGCGGGATGGTCTATCAGCTCAAGGTCTACCGGCTTCCCTCCGGAAGCCCGCAGGCGCGCGGCAAGGCGATGATCAATTTGCTGCCGCTTGAAGAAGACGAGACCATATCCACGGTCATGATGTTGCCCGAGGACGAGGAGAGCTGGGGGCATCTGCACGTCATGTTCTCGACATTGAGCGGCAATGTCAGGCGCAATTCGCTCAAGGATTTCACCAACATCATGGTGAACGGGAAGATCGCCATGAAACTGGACGAGGGCGACCGGCTGATTCGCGTTCGGACCTGTACGGAGGACGACGACGTTTTGCTGGCAACCCGCCGTGGCATGTGCATCCGCTTCCCGGTTTCCGATGTTCGCTTGTTCAGCGGCCGCACGTCGACCGGTGTGCGCGGCGTTCGTCTTGGTGGCGACGACGATGTGATCTGGATGTCGATGCTGCGCCATGTCGAGATAGCGACGGAAACCCGTGACGCCTACCTGCGTCAGGCGAACGCGTTGCGCCGGGCGGAAGGGGAAATCGAGGAACCGGCCAACGAACCGGATGTGCCGGCCTTGGCCACGGAGCAGTTCGAGGCGCTGGCCACTCAGGAGCAATTCGTGTTGGCGGCCACGGCGAAGGGGTTCGGGAAACGCACGTCGGCCTACGACTACCGGACCACGAAACGCGGCGGCAAAGGTATCGTCAATGTCGATACCGAGAAACGCGGTGATACGGTCGTCGCGACATTCCCGGTGGAACCGGCGGATCAGATCATGTTGGTGACCGATGGCGGACAGGTGATTCGGTGCCCGGTCGACGATGTGCGGATCGCCAGCCGCCGGACCCAGGGTGTCAATTTGTTCGATGTCGAGGGCGATGCCGAGGTCGTATCCGTAGCGCGCCTCCGCGATGTCGGCGGTGAAGATGAAGATGAAGATGACGAAGAAGAAGCCCTGGAATCCGCGGACGAGGCCGCGGAGGATGGAGACGCTGCGACTTCGACCGAATAAGAAATAATGGCGGCTTTCGAGTACAAGGAGATTTGGACGAATGGCTGATCAGCGTGTCGGCGTGTATGCGGGAACTTTTGACCCGGTCACCAATGGCCACATGGATATTATTACGCGCGCGGCGACTCACATGGTCGACAAGCTCATCGTGGCCGTCGCGATCAACCCTGGGAAAGGGCCGGTTTTCACTGTCGAAGAGCGGGTTGCGATGGTACAGGACGAGATCGCGGACTGTGATTTCGGTGGCAATGTCCAAACCGAAGTCGAGCCGTTTTCCAGCCTGCTGACCGATTTCGCGGAGTCGCGCGGCGCCAGTATGCTTATCCGTGGCCTGCGCGCGGTATCGGATTTCGAGTACGAATTTCAGATGGCGTCGATGAACAGCTACCTGAAGCCGAACATCGAGACCGCATTCCTTATGGCGTCCGACCGAAACCAGTTCATTTCGTCCCGCCTGGTCAAGGAAATCTGCTTCCTGAACGGCGATATCGATCAATTCGTATCGCCGCGCGTCGCTAAGCTGTTGACCGCAAAAAAAACCTAGTGTCCTGATCGTGAAATTCAAAGGATTGAATTTCGCGTGAATCAGCACACTAACTATTTGAATCTAGTGTGATTCAGATCCCAAATTTCGTCGCTTTCAATGCGACGAACTTCAGAATCATCACACTAGCTGGAGCAAGCTTTATACGGTCAGCATACCGACGATCGCGCCGGTCATGCAGGTGGCGATCGTTCCCGCGACGATCGAACGCAGGCCGAGCGCTACGATCTCTGTTCGGCGCTCCGGTGCAATCGTCACCAGCCCACCGGTCATGATTCCCAAACTGGCGAAATTGGCGAAGCCGGTGAGCGCGTAGGTCATGATCAGCATGCTGCGCGGTGACAGGGATCCTTCCGGGAGGGCCACCAATTCCAGGAAGGCAAGAAACTCATTGAGCACGATTTTGACTCCGAGCAAGCCACCGCCGGTGAGCGCTTCGGTCCAGGGAATGCCCATCAGCCAAGCGACCGGCGCCAGGGCGTATCCCAGAAGCCGTTGGAGCGTAATCGGAGCGCCGGTCATGTCCGGCAGGAAGGCGCCCAGCGCCAGATTGACCAAGTGCACCAGCGCGACGAGAACGACGAGCATCGCGATTACGTTTATCAAGAGGGTCACGCCATCCAACGTACCGCGAGTGATCGCCTCCATCGCGCTGTCGGGGAGATCTTCCATTGCGACCGAACCATCGGTCGTAGCTTCCGTTTCCGGCAACATCAACCGTGCGACCAAAACGGCGGCCGGAGCGCTGATGATCGAGGCGGTGAGCAAATGGCCCAACGCATCCGGGACGACGGGAGACAGGATCGAGGCGTAGAGAACCATCACGGTGCCGGCGATCGTCGCCATGCCGCAAGTCATGATCATGAAGAGTTCGCTGCGGCTGATCTTCGCTAGATACGGCTTGATCAGCAGCGGCGCTTCAACCATGCCGACGAAAACATTTGCGGCCACGCCGACGCCGACCGCTCCGCCGAGGGATAGCGTCTTTTGCAGAGCCCACGAAAAAGCGCCTACGATCCTCGGCAGGATCCTCCAATAGAATAGCAATGCCGAGAGGGCGCTCATCACGAGAATCAAAGGCAGTGCGCGAAAGGCGAAGATAAAGCTGGCGCCCGGGCTTGTCTCCTCGAACGGTAACGGGCCGCCACCGAGGTAGCCGAACACGAAAGAGGTGCCGGCGTCGGTCGCGGCCTGAATGGCGGCAACCGCATCATTGAGCCAGACGAATACGTAGCGAACCGGTGGCAGTTTCAGAATCACCAGGGCAATCGCCAACTGAACCAGAAGGCCGGCGGCCACGGTTTTCACCAGATCACGCGTTGTACGTTCCGTATTGCGTGGCGCCAGAAATGCGGCCATGGCTGTCAGAACCAGCAATCCGAACAGGCTTTGCAGGTTTGCGGCGAATTGCATCGCAGGGTTCCCTTCGCTCGTTCCCGTCTGCACAAATACCGTCTCGGCAAGCCGGTTGCAAAACTGCTAGTGTGCCGCGCGAACAGGCGCGGCACAGGAGAACCAGCGATGGACGATACACCGGATCGGGAAAGTGTTATCGAACTGCTTGAGAAATTAGGCGAACCGGAAGATTCCGAAGCGCTCGCTGCGGCTCGTGACCTTCATGGCCTGATCGCCGGTTCAGGTTTGGCATGGGACGATTTATTGGTGCCCGACGCGGCGGCGGCCACGGAGTCTGTTGCCGATGACGATCTGGATGAGGATGAGGATGAGGATGAGGAAAGCACGCCTGAAGCGGAATTCGACGATCAAGTCGTACCGTCGGGGGAGGCTGCGGAGGACGTTAAGCTCATCGGTCGGCTTTTAGAGCGCAAAGACATTTCGGCAGCCTTGCGCGAAGAGTTGGAAGGCTACAAAGAAGACATTAAGGAGGACGATTTCACGGCGTCGGACAGGCAATACCTCAAGGCGCTGCAGTCACGGCTATCGTCTGCGGGAAAAAAACGCGCCAAAGACGCTTAGTGTCCTGATCGTGAAATTCAGAGGATTGAATTTCGCGCGAATCAGCACACCGACTATTTGAATCTAGTGTGATTCATATCCAAAAATTTGTCGCTTTCAATGCGACGAACTTCAGAATCATCACACTAGGCGCGAGCGGTATTGTTGCGATTAGTCTCATCGAGTGCCCGGCAGCCGACAGCGCTATGATTGCGGCCGGTGAGTAAAGGTTCGTCAGACCGGCAAATGCCGGAAGAGGATGAGATTTTTCTCGACCATGTCGGTTTCTTCGCCGAAGATCTGGATGATGCCGGCAGCCGGCTGCAGCGGCTGGGCTTTCAGGTTTCCGACGTCAATGTTCAACTCAATGCCGATGCGTCGGAGAGATTGGCGCCTTCGGGTACGTCGAACCGTCTGGTAAAGTTTCACAGAGGGTTTCTGGAGGTCTTGGCGGCAACCGGCGAAACCGTACTGTCCGACCAACTGCGGCAAGGGCTTGCGCGGTTTGCCGGTCTGCATGTCGTTGCCCTGACCCACCCCGATATGGACGCACAGCATCGCCGCCTCACCAGCTCGGGATTTGCGCTGCAGCCATTGGTAAGGATGCGCCGCCTCATACAAACCGCCGAAGGCGAGCGGGTTATGGCCTATACGATCCTGCGTACCGCGCCGGGCGAGATGCCGGAGGGCCGCGTTCAGATGCTGACGACGCATACGCCGGATCTATTCTGGACAAGCGGCGTGACCGATCACGCAAACCAGGCGGACGGATTGACCGATCTGCTTGTCTGCGCTCAGGAACCGAAGGAAGCCGCTCGCCGTTTCGGGCGATTTACAGCGCGAGCGCCGATCGACGACGCTCCCTTCACAGCCTTAAATTTAGACCGTGGCCGAATACTGTTCGCAGCGGCATGCGTCGTTGAGAAGTTGCACGATCGTTTCTCGCCGCCCGCGGATTCCTATGCCGCGGGGCAGGCGATCAGGAGTTTGGATATGTTGGTTACCGGAGAGGTTCTTCTGTCTGCCGGGGTTCGTCCGATCTATGCGGATGCCGATTTGATCTGCCTTGGCCCCGAGGACGGCCTCGGCGCCTATCTGTTATTTCATGGCGCTTCTATCGCGCATCCCTGGTTGGCGTTAGCGCGAAGAGTTTAACCGTCCTTAGCGCTTGCGGAATTTCGACGGCACGAAATACAGGTGATCGTATTTCTCGCGCGCGAGGTGGCACCCAATGCAGAATTCGACTCGTTCCGCATTCTCGCCGTTTGTTTCGCCGAAGAAACTGCCGTCGGGCATGACCATCGAATAGCGCCAGTCCCCACTGACATAACTGAACCCTTTTTCCATCTTCTCCATGACGAACAGGGGACCGAGTGTCAGGGAGCCATCCTTTGCGACGACGAAGCTGTCCTTCGCGATGATGGCGCCGGCTGGCAGTATTCCGGCATTCTCATACTTCAGATACGGGCAGCGGCCAGTTCGACCCATTATCGCTCGAACAATCCTTCGATATCTCCGAAGACGAAGAAGTCACCGACGCGGACAAGATACGCTCGCTCGCTGGATTGAACAGTTTCGACGTCTACAGCCTTCGTATCCAGTTGCGCCTGCTGGGGATCAACGTCGACGACATCGAGAGCTTGCGACTTTCCGAGAAAAAAAGGGCAGAGCTGACGAAATACATGGTTGGATTCACCCGTCCGCTGATTCATCAGATTTACGGCGACGGCGAATCGAGTATTTCCGATGTATCGGAACTGATTGCGCTTTTCGACAACCCTAATCGGGAAGAAGCGCTTAAGAATCTGAAACTGATTACCGAAAATCTCAGGATCGGTATCGGCGAGTTGCCCCGATTCCTGGAAGACTATGGCGATACGTTCCTTTCACTCGCCTATTTTCGCGATTCGCTGGAGGCGCTGGAGCCGCAACTCGAATCGTTTTTTTCCGCGACGGCTAATATTCGCGAAAATCATCAGCTTCGGCAAAATGGTTCTTTGATACGCACGATGGACGAGATGGAGAGAGATTTTGCGTCGATCAAGGCGACGCTCGAAGGGCATTTTGTGGCGTTTGATCAACAGACGAGCGCCATGTGGTCCAATATGACCGCAGAGTCGTTTCATAAACTGAAATTGACGGTCGAAAGCAGTCATACGACGGTCGGTGGCATCTTGTGCGGTCTGTCCGTCAAACTCGGCGCGTGGGACGATCGTTTCGGCGGCCGCGAGGCAGGCCTGATCAGTCAGGCGGAATTCATCATGTCGGATATGCGGCAGGGTATGGATCTGCTCTTGGAGATTAGTGTTCCACCGGTCGACATCCCGGAATCGACTGACAATGACAATGACAATGACAGTGACAGTGACGATGAAGGTGTCGTGCTGCTCTAGGTCATGGACTCATAATCTGCGACGTTCTTGACGCCAGGATATCGTTTTCTGGCAAGGAGTTAGGAGCGGAGCGATGCCTAAACATCGTGACCGACGACACGACGCTGCCCAGGAATCGATATCATGTCGCCCTGAAGGGTCGCTTTTTGGGAGGTTTTCGGGGCGTCGAACGTCCTCACCGGGCCTCAAGGCCCGCTATCGAACGCTCTCCTGCCGAAAACATCCCAAAAAGCGATCAAGACCATCGCAGATTATGAGTCCATGACACAGCGAAGGTTGCTGGCCTACTGCGACATGCCCAGGTCCCACATGCCCGTGGGGTCGGGGTGCTCCCGCCAGCGTTTGACGATGTCGTTGGCTTCGTCCGTGGGCATACGGGCATAATAATACAGCGCTTCCTGATAGTCCCGGCGCCCCTTGTTTGCCGGTGGTCGCGCCTTGCGTGCGAAGCTGTAGATCAGGCGAAAGCCTTCTTCGTCTATATTGGCGGAAATGCATGCCGCCGCAAGCGCGCGGCCGCCCGGGTCGAACAAAATACGTTTGACGAATGAATCGTCTAGCTTCGTGAAGCGGCTGAACATCGCAATGAACAGGGCGACATCGCCGTTGCGCAGGATGCGCATCATCGATTCCTGGCTTAGTAAACCCTGTTCGTCCAATGACTCGGCAAGCGACTGCGCCTTGCTCAGACGTTCCTCTGCTGTATCGGTGTCTTTCCAGCTGCGTTTGCCCGCGTCGGTAATCAATCGCTCAACGGTTCGTTCGTCGAGGTCCCAATCCTTGACGATAACTTCGCGTAGGGACTGGGAGACCCAAAGGAACATGCGCTCCGCAAGATCCTTGCCGAGATCCTCGCGCCGGACCAGCGGCTCACGGAAGATATCCTCACGCTCCGACTGCTCGACCAAATATTCCATGGTCCCCCTGGAAATCTCCGAGGTCGTGTTCTGCAGCAGGCATTTGATGACGTTCTTGTCGCCGGTATCGACGAGCGCATCGGAGACCGATTCGCTGATGTTACTGCGAATGGCCACGGCAAGCTGATGTTCGAACGTGCGGTGTTCGATCACTTCCGCCAGATCGTCATCTTCCAGGGCGCCGCTTTTCGTCAGGATGGGATAGGCGATTTCGATCTTGTCGTTGGCGAGCACGCGGACCAGGTCCCGCGGCGAGTCTTCCATTTCCGACAAGCGCAGGCTGATCGTCCGGCGAACCACCATTTCCGCCTCATGAACCAGACGGCGCAGGATATCGAACATCAATTTGCGTTCGCGCTGGCTGGTTCCCTCGTCGGCGGCTTCCGGGATCTCCGTTACGGCCTCGACCAGCGCGCGCCGCGCCGGCGTCGACCGGTCACGCGCCAGCGCAACGAGGATTTCACCCTCGATCTTTCCCTGTTCCTGGAATTCTATAGCGTTGGCGTTGCTCATTGACCGGCGTGTCGCTGAAGGATTTTGCAACCAACTTTTGCGCCGGCCGCTGCCATACTATACAGAATTTCGACCCTCTAAAAAAGAAAGGAAACGTTAACCAATGGACGGCAGGCACACCCTGCGATCGCGCCGCGGATAGGCGCGTTGAGCCGCGCGGAACCCCGTGAAAAGCGTCAGCACTGAGGACTTGTTCGCGCAATATGGGCCGGCTTACCGTTGGCTCATCACCGTTTGCGGCATGACGGCGTCTTTCACGATGGTTCTGACCGGGACGGTCGTGAACGTCGCCGTCCCCGACGTCATGGGCGCCTACGGTGTCGGCCAGGACAAGGCGCAGTTCCTGCAGACGGCCTTCATCACGACCATGACGGCGAGCCAGCTGTTGAACGCGTGGGTCGTCAGCCGAATGGGGCAGCGGGGCGCTTTCGTATCCGTTCTGACGCTTTTTCTGGGCGGCGGCTTGATTTGCGGTCTGAGTCCGGGCCTGGACGGAATAATCTTCGGCCGGGTCTTGCAAGGATTCGCGGCGGGTATTGTCCAGCCGCTCGTGATGGTGACGTTGTTTCAGGTCTTTCCGGCCGACCGGCGCGGTTTCGCCATGGGAATTTATGGGATGGGCCTGATGCTGGCGCTTGGCTTCGGGCCCGTGGTCGGCGGCCTCACGGCGGACCTGCTGACCTGGCGCATGATATTCTGGGTTCCGCTCCCCTTGGTCGTCGCGGCGCTGTTGATGGGCATATTCTTCATGCCGACGAAGCGGCCCGACGGACCGACGAAATCCTTCGACTTCGTCGGCTATACGCTGCTGTGCGTCGCGCTTTATTGCATGATGGCGACGATCGGCAACGGTCAGCGTGACGGCTGGACATCGGACCTGATAGTGACGCAAACCATCGTCGGCATTCTTGCCGCGACAGGCTTCGTGCTGTCGCAATTTCGCCCGGGTTCCGCGATGCTCGACATGAGCCTTCTGCGTGATCCTCGCTTTTCGTCCGCCGTCGTGATCGCCTTCGTGTTCGGCGCCGGAAACTTTGCCTCGACATACGCCATGCCGGTTTTCGGGCAGCTCGTGCAGAGTTATACACCGACGGTGGCGGGCTTCATCCTGCTGCCGGCGAGCCTCGTCGTCGTCTGCTTGCTGCCGTTTACGGGTAGACTGTCCGATACCGTACCGCCGCATTACCCGATCATGGGCGGCTTGGTTCTTTTTGCTGTTTCGGCCTTCTTGATCGCCGACGCCGACGTGAACACGCCGTTCCTGGTGCTCGCGTGGTTTGGGATGATCGGGCGGTTCGGGATGAGTTTCATCAACCCGGCCTTGATGGCTACGGCGCTGAAATCGGTGCCAACCGAGAAACTGAACCAGGGGTCCGGGACGATCAATTTTTTCCGGCAGTTGGGCGGCGCGACGGGGATCAACAGCCTGGTCGTCGCGTTGGAGATGCGGACGGAATTTCACAGCGAAGCCGTCACCGCGACGCAGACGGCCGATAATTCCGCGACGCGCGAATTGATCAGCCGTTTGGAAGGCATGCTCGGCGCTGGTGGTATACCCGAATCGCTGCAGTTTCCGCTCGCGCTCGACCATCTCGGTCAGGTGCTTGAAGCGCAAGCCAATACGATGGGATTCCAGGACGGATTCCTGCTGATCGGCGTCGTATTCGTCGGCGCCCTGGTGCCGGCCTATATTCTGTCGCGGGCCCGCTAAGGGGTTGCGGCAAACGCTTGTTCCACCGTTTTGCACCTCTATGATGGCCGGGCCGTGGCCGAGGGGAAGGTATGACCGAAGAAGTTTCACAACACACCGAGAGCGACCTGCCGGCCGAGGAATCCGATGTCACCGCATTGATCGGCGAGGGGATCGCAGCGATGGAAGCGGGGCGTAGGGACGATGCGGAAGCGATGTTTCGCAAGGCGCTCGCGCGTGAACCGAACAACCCCGATGCCCTGCGCCGCCTGGGCGTCGTGGTTTATATGGGTGGCAACTACGAAGAGGCCCGCAGCTTGCTCGATCTGGCGATCGATCTCGCGCCGGACGACGCCGATGGCTACAACAACCTCGCCGCAATCCTGCTGGACCAAGGCGAGATTACGGAGGCGGAAATTCATTTCCGAAAGGCGTTGGAGCTCCTGCCCGGCGATACGGACATCAGTTTCAATCTCGGACTGATCCTGCTGCGCCGAGGTAATTTCGCGGAGGCGCGATCCTGTTTCGAAACCGTTATCGCCGCGCGGTCCGACGATGCGGATGCGCATCACAATCTAGGTATCGCCTGGTGTAGGGAAGGAGGCAAGGCTGCCGCGGCAGCTGCGATCAATGCCTTTCGGCGCGCTGTCGAGATCGATGGCGACAATAGTGATTCGCTGCTCAATCTGTCGGAGCTGTTACGTGAAGAAGGGTGTCTGGTGGAAGCCCTGGCGACGTCGGAGCGGGTTTTGCAGGCCGGTGATGAAAGCGGACGGACCGCCTATAACCGTGGCATGGTTTTTTACGAACTCGGGCGATTTGATGACGCCGTGCGTGTATTGCAGCGTGCGCTGGCCGCCGAACCGCCGGACGTCCGCGCTTTTGACGCGCTGGGGCGCGCTCTGGCGGCGGTTGGAGATATGGACGGGGCGATCCGGACCTTCCGCCGCGGGCTCGAAATGTTGCCGGACAATCATCGCACCAAACGAAATTTGCGGGATGCCTATTCGCGCCTCGTGCCGTCATGGCACTTGCCGATGGTCAACGATACCGGTCGCAACAAAGTCTATCAGGAAGCGATCGAGAAAGCGGTCACGGCGAACGACATAGTGCTCGACATCGGTACTAGCAGCGGGTTGTTGGCGATGATGGCCGCGCGAGCCGGCGCCCGCCAGGTCATCGGCTGCGAGATGTTGGGATCGATGGCCGAGATGGCCAAGCGAATCATTGCCCGAAACGGCTATGACGAGATCATCACCATATTGCCGAAACAATCGAGCGAACTCGTGGTCGGGGTCGATTTGCCGGAACCTGCCAGTATCGTTGTCTCGGAGATCCTCGACGTGACCCTTATCGGGGAGGGCGTTATCCCGTCGCTCCGCCACGCCACGCGGCATCTGATGCGGCCCGACGCCAAGGTTATCCCCGCAGCGGCCCGCGTGTGGGGTACCGTCGTGGAGTGGCCCAGCGAACGCGCCATTAATCCGGTTCGACAGGTTCGCGG
>CAYLTU010000113.1:0-17296 GCA_964386465.1 uncultured Rhodospirillaceae bacterium | reverse complement strand
CGGGAGCCGTATGAGTCGAGAGGTTCACGTACGGTTCTGGGAGCGCCTGGGGGTGGGAGTCCCCCGGGCGACTCGCCATCTTTGACGAAAACACGGTAACGTTCGGCAGGTCAGATATTGAAGGGGAAGCGATGTCCCCTGGCCTGGACCTGAGATCTAGTCGGAAATGGAGTCTGGTGGTTACAATCTAACAACTAGTCGATCCGATCTACCGTCTCGCGAAGGGTCGCGGCCGCGTCGGTCATCGTATCGGCGACTAGGTTTCGCGCCCGCACCAGTTCGGTCTCCAGCATCCAGCGATCTTCTCCGTCGGGCATATCGGCCAGTTCCGGGACGTCATACAGCACCGGGATCATACTGCCTTGTGGCGTGTAGCCGTACGGGTCGTGGCCGTAGCTGCCCTTTGCCGTACTGGCGAGCGGGATGAGCAGCCGGTTGACCCGCTTCATCGCTTCGTTGAGTGCCGCCGCCGGCGCGTCGTCGACCGTTGCGTCCTTTCCATAACGCCCGCGCCAGTCTTCCGCCGCCGCGTCGAACATCGTAGCGGCTTCACGGAAATCCCGCGCGCTTTCGAGAGCGCCGTCGAGTCCGATGGATTGTCCGGGTTCCTGAAGGTCCGACAGGCGGTCGACGAACTGATCGGCCGCATCGGTAAAGTCATAAGGCAGGACGGCTTGGGTGCATAAGCCCCAGAGGTAACCGGCGTAGACCTTCAGGTGGGTGGCCAGGAAGTCGAGGTCGATCTTATCCATGTTGCATTCGATCGAATGGTGCCACCAGCCGAGCCGCGCCAGTCCGGTCTCTTTCAGCTCCTGTTCGGTGTAGTGCCCGATGCCGTACATGGCCGGGATACCTAATCCCATAAAGGACGCGTCGCCGCCTTTCGGCAAACGGTGCCAATAATATTCCATGTTGCCGAGGTGCCTGTCTTCGACGGACTGATGGAAACGGCGCAATTGCACGTTGGATCCCGTACCCCAGCGCGTCGTGCCGACGCAGGCGGGTTGATCGATCTGAATATAGGCGCAGCCATGCTTGCGCAGCCGATCCCAGTTGCGGTCCGCGAACCAGGCCGAACCGACCATCGTTCCCGTCTCGTGCGCGGTCCAGAACCCGCAGACCAGGCCGCGGCGCAATTTTTCGCGGTGCAGATTTATGACGCGCGCCAGTTCGACGATACAGGCGTTGCCGGCTGCGTTGTCGGTCGCCGCCTGCCCGAACCAGGAGTCCTGATGACCGCCCAGCAGGATGAAATCGTCGCTTTGCGGGCTCTGCACGTCGGCCGAAGTGACCTGAATGTCGCGCCAGCCATTCTCGACGATGGCTTGAAAGCGGACCCGGACGGCGCCTCGTTCGCATTGCTCCTTGAGCCGCAGTCCGGCGGTGCGGGCGATCCCGACCGCCGGAAGGGCCGGCATTTCGGTCTTGATCGTCTCCCGCGTGGGGTTGCCCCAGGCGGGCTTCACCGAACCGAAGGGCACGGCCTCGTTGTCGGCCGGTCCCCAGTTCATCAGCACCACGCCGATTACGCCCTTGCCGGCTGCGATCCGAAGCTTCTCGTGGCGTGCCGGATGGTACGAAGTTTCCGTCAGAATGATCTTTCCGGCGACCTTTTTGCCGCTGTAGTCGGACTCCGCGCCGGAGCCGACATAAACCAACTCGCCTCCGATCCCTTCAGGTCCCGTCGGTAGGCTATGGCCGCAAGTAAAGGCCTCTATCGCTTCCTGCGGTTCGCTGACGACCCGCAGCATCGTCGGTTCCGGGAAGCTGACCAGACCCGGCAGATCGTGGACTTCCGCGGCGATCCCGTGTTCCGTTAGCGCTTTGGCATTGAATTCCGCCGCGCGGCGCGCGTTCTCTGTTCCCGCCAGCCGTGAGGGGATTTCCAAGCATATGTGCTCCATGTGCCGACGAACGTTTTCGAACGATAGGTCGGATAAAAAATCTACTTCGCTCATCGGCATCCCTCATTAGCGGGCTTTTTCGGCTTTTCGACCCCGCGCAAACAGGAGAATACGCCCACGGTTTCGGTGGACACAAAGGGAATACGCAGGAGCGTGAGCAAAACTTGATGGCGGTTTGTTTGTTTCTCTTTCGAATTGCGGATTAAGATGGACCCAGTTGATCTTGGACGAGGCAAATGGACGCGGAACCCGTTAAAGGAACGCCGCATACCGGGCGGGACGAGGCAAACCCTCTCCCGAATGGCGGCATTGGGAGTGCCGTGACGGTTTCAATGGATTCGCCGGAGCGCTTCATCAACCGGGAACTTTCCTGGTTGGCGTTCAACGAGCGGGTATTGGATTCGGCGGAAAACAAGAAACATCCGCTGCTCGAACAGCTCCGTTTCCTGTCGATCTCGGCTAACAATCTCAACGAATTCTTCATGGTGAGGGTCGCCGGCTTGCGCGGGCAGGTCGAAGCGAAAGTTGATATTCCGAGTCAGGAAGGTCTTACTCCCCGACAGCAGCTCGAACTGGTCAACGCGCGCGCGATGAAGCTGATGTACTCGCAACAGAAATGCTGGCGGCGGATCGTACGGCAGTTGCATGACGAAGATATCCACGTTCTCGAATCGAACGAGCTTGGTCCTTCGGACAGGCGATGGCTGAAAGCGTTCTTTCTCGAAAAGCTGTTCTCCGTGTTGAGTCCGATCGCGGTCGATCCCGCCCATCCGTTCCCGTTCATACCCAACCTTGGATTCGCCCTTGTGGTCGCGCTGAAGAAAGGCCGCAAGAAGGAGACCCTGAACGCCCTGGTGTCGCTGCCGCACCTCGTCGAACGCTTCATTCGGCTGCCCGGCGAGGCGTATCGTTTCGTCGCTCTGGAAACCGTCGTCGCGATGCACGTTAAGCGACTCTTCCCCGGATTTAGGGTAGTCGAGGTCGGTCAGTGCCGGGTGCTGCGAGATAGCGACATCGAGATCGAGGAAGAGGCCGAGGACCTCGTACGCCTTTATGAGAGCGCCTTGAAGGAGCGCCGCCGCGGTTCGGTTATCCGTCTGACGATCAATGACGATATGTCACACGGCTTGCGGCAATTCCTGGTCGAGGGACTCGACGCGGCTCCGGAGACGGTATTCGCTTTGAAGGGGTTGCTGGGTCTCGCCGATACCGGAGAACTGATCGTAAACGACCGCCCGGATCTGGTGTTCACGCCATATGCAGCGCGCTTTCCCGGGAGGGTGCTGGACTTTGGCGGCGATTGTTTCCAGGCGATCAAAGCGAAGGATTTCGTCGTCCATCACCCCTATGAAAGTTTCGATGTGGTTGTGCAGTTCATTCGCCAGGCGGCGGACGATCCCGACGTGATCGCGATTAAGCAGATGCTGTACCGGACGAGTGAAAATTCACCGATTGTTGCCGCTCTCATCGCCGCCGCCGAAGCGGGCAAATCGGTGACGGCCCTGGTCGAGGTGAAGGCGCGCTTCGATGAGGAGCGCAACATCCGTTGGGCCCGCGATCTGGAGAGGGCCGGCGTACAGGTCGTTTACGGTTTCGTGCATCTGAAGACGCACGCGAAGATATCGCTGGTCGTGCGGCGCGAAGGCGATCAGTTCCAGAGTTACTGCCATTTCGGTACCGGCAACTACCATCCGATTACGGCGCGGATCTACACCGACCTGTCCTTCTTCAGCTGCGATCCGGCGCTGTGCCGTGACGCTGCGTGGCTGTTCCATTTCACGACCGGCACCGCGGGTCCGGTCGATATGGAGAAGCTGTCGGTTTCGCCGGTGAACATGCGCGAAAAATTGATCGAGCTGATCGACGACGAGAAAAGGTTCGTCTCCGAGGGGCGGCCGGGAACGATTTGGGTCAAGCTCAATTCGCTGGTAGACGGAGAGATCATCGACGCGCTTTACAAGGCGTCCCAGGCCGGTGTGAAAATCCATCTGGCGATCCGCGGGATATGCTGCCTGCGGCCCGGCGTGCCTGGACTGTCGGACAATATCACGGTGCAGTCCATGATTGGTCGGTTCCTGGAGCATGCCCGGATCGTGTGCTTCGGGCGGGGACATGCCTTGCCGTCCGAGAAGGCCAAAGTCTTCATCTCGTCGGCGGATTGGATGCCGCGCAATCTCAACCGTCGGGTCGAAATCATGGTGCCGATCGAGAATGCGACGGTCCACCGACAGATACTCGAGCAGATCATGGACGCCAACTTCAAAGACAAGGTGCAATCCTGGCTGATGCAGTCCGACGGCACCTATCGGCGGCGCTCGCGGAACCCGAGCAGCTTTAGCGCTTATGATTACTTTATGACAAATCCCAGCCTGTCGGGGCTCGGTTCGGCTCGGGAACCGCATGATCCGGAACCGCTGCAGGCGCCACCGCCGCCGCCGCGCGAATTCGGGCTGGCCAAGGCATCGGCGGAATAATCAACTCAACGCTTGTTTCAGCCGCTGCAGATCCTGCGTGTTTCCAGGGACGCCGAAGCGCAGCCGGTCCGGACGGTCCTGAAACCTGCGCACGAAGATGCCGGCACGGCCAAGCCGATCGAATAACCGCGGCGCGGCGATGTGTTCGATAAGCCGGAAGAGCGGCGTGCCGCCGACAATAGGCAGACCGGCCCCGGTCAGAACGTTGTCCAGCGCATCGGCGCGATCGATGAGTCGTGCGCGGGTCCGTTCGATCCATTGGCCGTCCGCGAATGCGCGCGCACCGATCTCGAGTGCCGGTCCCGACACGGCCCATGGTCCAAGCCGCTGCCGCAATAGCGCGACCGTTTCCGGCGCGCCGGCCGCGAATCCAAGCCTCAGACCCGGCAAACCGAAGAATTTTCCGAAAGAGCGGATCGCGAGGACCTGTTCGTTCTGCAATCGCGGGAGGATACCAGCCGCCGGATCGAGGTCCGCAAACGCCTCATCGACGATCAAATGCCCGCTCGTCGGCGAAAGGGTTTGCGCGAATTCCAGCAGTTCGGCGGGATTGACCGTACGGCCGTCCGGATTGTTCGGATTGACCACGACCACGATGTCCGCGTCACCCGCTTCCGAGAGGTCGGCAATTGTCGTGACCTCGTGCCCGTGTTCCGCCCAAAGCTTTGCATGCTCCGCGTAGGTCGGCCCAACAACCGAGACCGTGCCGGTCGGGAAGAGCATGGGTAAATTCTGCAGGATCGCTTGCGAGCCGGGCGCCGCGACGATACCGGCTGGTTTGGGAACGTCATAGTAACGGCGCGCTGCGTGCAACAGTGCGTCTCGTGCGGAAGTCTGCGGCAGCCGGCGCCATGACGCATTGTCGATGCTGGTGCTCGGGTACGGTTCGGGATTGATTCCGGTCGAGAGATCGAGCCAGCGGGTCTGCGGTCGTCCGAACAAGGCCTCCGCTTCCCGAAGGTCGCCGCCATGATATGTCTCGGTCGGATCCATCTCGCCGCCTATCTCCCTGTTGCCGCAAATTAATTCTGGCGAGCACGCTTTCGCTATGACTACCATTGCGTCCACAGTCAGTCGAACAGGGAGACGCGCCGTGAGTGGTCTGGCCATAGAATTCAACACGTTCACCATTCTGGGACGCTGCAAGCGAACGGGCGCGCTTGGGGTCGCGACGTCGACCGGCGAAATGGCGGTGGGGTCTCGGGTGCCGTTCGTCAGGACGGGCGTTGGCGCGGTGGCGACGCAGGCGCTGACCGATCCGCGCCACGGACCGAAAGGAATTGCGCTGCTTGAAGAAGGGCTCTCCGCCGCCGACGTGGTTGAACGGCTTTCGGCATCCGACCCGCATATCGAGGCGCGGCAGATCGCCGTGGTCGACTCGCAAGGGCGCACCGCGGCGCGAACCGGTGGCGAAAACCGCGACTGGAAAGGCCATCACGAGGGCGACCAGTTCATTGCCATGGGCAACCGGCTGACCAGTGCGGCAACCGTCGACGCGATGGTGGCGGCCTTTGGCGGCAGCGCCGACGAAGCGCTTGAAGATCGGTTGGTGCGGGCCATCGAAGCGGGGCGCGATGCCGGTGGCCAGCATGGCGGACAGCGGTCGGCGGCGATCAAGGTCTGCGACGATCTCGACTACCCGATCGTCGATTTGCGCGCCGACGATTACGACGAACCGGTCGCCGAGCTGCGGCGCCTGTTCGACACCTACAAGCCGCGCATCCCCTACTACCGCGTTCGCGCGGCCGACCCGTCGATCGGGCCGTTCTACCTTTGGAAGGAACAGCAGGGCCTGTAGGCATTAGAGCCCGTTTCGACGATTAGGGCGCGGGCCGGTTTGGCAGGAACAACAAAACCAGCAAAACAGGCGGAAAAAAGGCAACGGCCAAGCTCCATCCCACCGCGCTGCGCCTTTTCCGCAGTGCGACCCATCGTCCAAGAAATGCGAAGGCAAGAGTGACCGCCAGGGAAACAAGTAGGAAGATGATCGGGTCCAATCCACGCCTCCAATGAATATTGGTCCGTGAACTTCGGGTCGTTTCTATTCCGCCAATTTGCCTTCCGCCCGGTCTTGTTCGATCGCCGCCGCCTTGCGATCCTCCGGTGCGCCGTAACCGCCGCCGCCAGGGGTGCGCAGCGTGATCGTATCGCCGGTCTGGATGATGTGTTGCTGCTTCGGGTCGACCGGTTCGCCGTTGATGCGCAACTCGCCCTTTGCGCCGTCTTCGCCGCCGGCGATACCCGGCGCGGCCACGCGCGTCCGCTCCGCGAGAAAGGCTACGGCGGTTGGCGTCTTGGAGACGCTTTCGAACTGCACCTCTTGGCCGAGCCCGCCGCGGAACTCGCCCGCGCCGCCGGATCCGGGCAGCAAAGCGCGGTGATGCACGCGCAGCGGCGCCAGCTGTTCGATGACCTCGATCGGCGTCGTCGAGATATTGCTGGGCCAACTCAGGGTGCTTTGTCCGTCGGACTGGTTGGTGCCGCCCATGCCGCCATTGAAGAAGAACAGTTTCGCGAAAGGCGCACCGTCCTCCGTGACGCCGGACTGGTTGATGCACCACAGAGGCGATCCGGCGCCGGCCATTATTTTGTCCGGTACGACTTTGGCCAATGCGCCGAATATCAGCGACGGCACGAAATGGCCAATCAGCGCGCGCGAACCGCCGGAGGCCGGGAATTTCGGGTTCAGGATGCAGCCTTCGGGCGCGACCGCCTTGATCGGCCGGATCGACCCGTCATTGTTAGGCAGGTTCGGTGCGGCGGCGCATTTCACCGCATAGGCCGTCATCGCGTAGGTGTAACACATGGCGCAATTGATCGCCTTGTCGACCTGCGGCGCCGATCCGGTGAAGTCTGCCATGACCTCGTCGCCGTCTATGGTGAGCACGACCTTGAGGTCGAGCGGCTCGGTGAGCCCGTCCGTGCTGATGGTGTTTTCATAAGACCCGTCGGGCAAGGCCGAGATCGCTGCCCGCATCGCGCGTTCGGAACGCGATTGAATCTCCGTCGCCAGCTCTTCCAGGGTGTCCAGCGCGTATTCGTTCATGAAGGTGTCGACGCGCGCATCCATTAAATCGAGCGCGGTGATTTGCGCCCACAGATCGCCGACGACCTCGTCGGGCGCGCGGACGTTCTTGCGCAGCAGGCTGAAGAAGGTCTCGTCCGGTTCGCCGGCGCGGATCACCTTCATGATCGGTATCTGGAAACCCTCTTCGAAAACCTCGCGCGGCTCCGGTGATCGTATCTTGCCGCCGATATCCGGCGCGTGCGCCGTGCTGCCGGCGAAGCCGACGATTTTGCCTTTGTAAAACAACGGCTTGCCAACGCTTATATCGGGCAGATGGCCGGTTCCCAACCAAATATCGTTGGTGATCAGCACGTCGCCCGGTTGCAAGGTTTCCGCCGGAAATTCGTCGAGGAAGTGGCGGATTGTCCGCGGCAGGGTGCCGATAAAGGAAGGAATGCTGTCGGTCGCCTGGACCAGGGAACGGCCCTCCGCATCGGTAATGACGCAGGAGAAGTCGTGACTGTCGCGGACAACCGTCGAGAAGGATGTGCGAACCAGCGCCGCCGCGGCTTCGTCGACGATAGAGACCAATCGCGTCCACAGTACTTCCAGCGTTGCGGAATCGAAAGATTGATCGCTCATCCGTCGTCCTCCGGCAATTCCACCATCAGGTTCCCGTCCGCGTCGACTTGGACGACTGCGCCTGGGCCGACGATCAAGGTCGACTCGTTTTCCTCGATTACGGCGGGACCGTCCAAACGTTCTCCTGGCCGCAGCTGGGCGCGGTCGTACACGGCGGTTTCGGTGTAATCGTCGAGTTCGGGAAATCGTACGGGCCGTGATTCACGCGCGCGCGTTTCGCCACCCGGCACGCTCGCGCTGGTAAAGCCGACGCTTTCCCCGGGGACGTCCGCGCGCAGCGATACGCGGATGTTGATGATCTCAGCGCTGACATCGGGTGGCGTGCGGGAAAATGTGCGGCGGTAAGTGTCTTCGAACGCGTCCAGCAGGACCTGCGCCGATCCGGCGTCGTAGGGCCCATCCGGCAAGGTCGTGACGACCTCGAATCCCTGCCCGATATAGCGCATGTCGGCAAGCCGGGTAATCCGCGCCGCCGCAGGATCGAAGCCGGTCTCTTCGATCACCTTGGACGCGTCAGCTTCGAGTTCGCGGTACGCCGCCTCGAGGCGCGGCCAGTCCATATCTTCCAACCCGCTCGCGATCGTGACGACGCGATCGATCCGTGCCGGTGCGATCAATAGCCCCAACGCCGAAGCGACGCCGGCGGCCAGCGGACAGATCAGCCGCCTGACTCCCAGTTTTTTGGCGACGTAGTAGGCGTGCACCGGCCCGGCCCCGCCGGTTGCAAGCAAGGTGTACTGCCTCGGATCCTTGCCTTGTTCGGCGATATGCACCCGTGCGGCGCTCGCCATGTTCTCGTTCACCACGTCGTAGATGCCGCGCGCCACGTCAACGACGGACAGGCCGGACCGTTCGGCGAGCGGTTGCATGGCGCGCTCCGCCGCATCGCGGTCGATTGTCATGCTGCCGCCCGCAAAGAATTCGGCATTCAGGAAACCCAGCAGCAGGTCGGCGTCCGTGACGGTCGGCGCTTCGCCGCCACGGCCGTAGCAGACCGGTCCGGGCTCCGATCCGGCACTTTCCGGCCCGACTTTCAGCAGCTCCATGTCGTCGATATGGGCAATGCTGCCGCCGCCGGCGCCGATTTCGATGAGCTTGATGGCCGAGATGTTCAATGGCAGGCCGCTGCCCTCGGCGAAGCGCTTTTCGCGGGCCGCCTCGAAGTGATAGTCGACATGGGGTTCGCCATCGTCGACCAAGGCCAGCTTCGCCGTCGTGCCGCCCATATCGAATGCGAGAACATTGTCGACGCCGGCGCGGCCGCCGAAATAGGCGGCGACGAGCGCTCCCGCGGCGGGGCCGGATTCGAGCAGTTGCACGGGCGACCGCTTGGCTTCGGCGATATGGGTGAGGCCGCCATTCGAGAGCATCATGAAATAGGGCGCGCCGACCCCGAGCGCCGCGGTCTTTTCCACCAGCCGGTCGACGTAAATATTCGCCAGCGGTTTCACATAGGCGTTCGTTACCGTCGTCGAGGTCCGGTCGTACTCGCGGATTTCCGGCGCCACATCGTGCGATGCCGTAACGATCAGGTCCGGATAGTTCGCGGCGATGGCGTCGAGCGCGGCATCTTCGTGCGCGGGATTGGCGTAGGCGTGCAGAAACACGATCGCGATCGACTCGGCGCCGTTGGTGAGCAGGGCATCGACCTGCCGCAGCAATTCCGCTTCGTCGAGCGGAACGATTTCGCTTCCGTCGGGCCCGATACGCTCGCTGACTTCCAGGCGCAAATCCCGTGGCGCCAGAGGCTTCGGCATGGCGATATGGATATCGTACAGCTCGTATTTGCGCTCACGGCCGATCTCCAGCACATCGCGGAAACCCTTGGTCGTAATGAGGCCGGTGCGCGCGCCCTTGCGCTCGATCAGGGCGTTCGTAAAGAGCGTCGTCGCGTGCACGATCCGGTACAGCGAGTCCGGCGCGACGCCGCCTTCGAGCAGCTTCGTTAGCCCGGTAAGGACGCCGCGCGACGGATCGTCGGGCGTGGTCAGCTCCTTGCCTTTCTCGATCCGCCCGGTTGCGCGGTCGTAAACGACGATGTCGGTGAAGGTGCCGCCGATATCGATTCCGAGCGCGTGCGTCTGCTCCAACGCGTCAGGCCCGCAGAGGCGGCTCGATGCCGTCCGGCAACTCGGTCTGCGCCACGTTGAGCGTCATCGAGATGATCGTGTAATAGCCACACAGCGCGATCAGTTCGACCGCGCCGGCCTCGCCGAGTTGCTCGACGACCCACGCATAATTTTCGTCACTAACGCTATGTTTTTCGTGCAGTTCGGTGCAGAACTCATACACGGTCGCTTCGTCGGTTTTCGTGAAGCTCGGCCGGCGGCGCTGTGCCATCGCGTTGACGATCGCCTCGTCGACGCCGACTTCCAGCGCAATGCGGGCATGCGCAAACCATTCGTATTGCGCTGTCCAGAAGCGTCCGGTCGCCAGTATCGCGATCTCGCGCAAATTGTCGGGCAGCGTGCCGTCGAAACGCAGCGACGCGCCCATGCGCTGAACCGCATCGGCGACGCCGGGATTGTGCAACAAGGCGGCGAACGGCCCACGGACGCTGCCGCGCGGCCCTGAAGCGATGCCGTCGTGCGCCTTCTTTTGCGCGGCGGTCATGTTTTCTGGATCGATTGAAGCCAGCCGGCTCATAAAATCCCCCTCATCCGGTTTGCTGATTTGCGGCCCAGATTAACGATCCGCGGCGGCGGGTAAAGGGCATGCTGCGATTGCCGCCGAGATTGGCGCGCGATAGCATAAATGGAGTGAGAAGGAGATCGCACGTGACACATACGCCCGACGCCGACGCTGCCAAGAAGCGGCTGACCGACAAGCGGCAAGAGCTGTTAGCCATTGTGGAGTCGAGCCGCGAGTCGCGAAAACCGGTCGAACTCGATCAAAGCCGGGTTGGACGCCTGTCGCGCATGGATGCACTGCAGGATCAAGCCATGGCGCTGGAGACGGAGCGCCGTCGGGAGATTGAACTAAGGCGCATCGGCGCGGCTTTGCAACGCATCGAGGCCGACGAGTACGGCTATTGCCTGACATGCGGTGAAGAAATCGAACCGAAGCGCTTAGAGCTGGATCCGGCTACGCCGGTATGTATTGACTGTGCGCAATAGCGCACCAAAAGGCGTCAGATCGCGTTGATCGGATCCGCGGGCAGTGAGAATCTGACGGTTGTACCGACACCGGGCTCGCTGTCGATAGCGAGCGTGCCACCGTGTTTTTCCACGAGATGCTTTGCAAGGTATAGGCCCAGCCCCGTACCTTCGAACTGGTCCGCGCCCGACATCGCAACCTGGGTGAACGGCTCAAGAATTCGGGCGATATCTCCTGTCGCGATACCCCGGCCGGTATCGCTCACCCTAAATTCGACGTCATCGCCGTCCGACCGCTCGACCGTAACGGAAACACTCCCCGACTTTGGCGTGAATTTTATCGCATTGGTTAAAAGATTCAGCAGGATCTGCCGGAGCCGTAGCGTATCGGCGCGGATGGTCTTCAGGTGTTCGTCGACATGCAGATCCAGACTTAAACCCACACGAGTCAGCCGATCCGTGACCATGACCTCGCATTCACGCAGCAAACGGCGAATGTCGACATCGACGATGCTTATCGAGAACTCACCCGTGTCGAGTTTGGCGGCGTCGAGAATGTCATTGATGATTGCCAACAGGTGCGTTCCGGAAGCGTTAATGTCCTTTGCGTAGTCGACATAACGACGACTGCCGATCTCGCCGAAAATTTCGTTCTTCATGACGTCAGAAAAACCGATGATGGCGTTTAGCGGCGTCCGCAATTCGTGGCTCATATTGGCGACGAATTCCGTCTTTGCCGCATCCGCCCGTTCGGCATGTTCCTTCGCCGCAAGAAGCGCGTCATCCATTTCTTTCTGCTGGGTGATTTCGGCCCCGGTTCCTCGATAGCCGAGAAAAATCCCGTCGTCGCTGAAATAGGGGACGCCGCTAACAGACAGCCATACCGTCTCGCCGTTTCCCTTGGTTCGTGGGTGGATGAAATTCCGGAACGGCCGTTGGTTCGCTAAATCACTGAGGTGCCGCTCCCAAGTAATAGGATCGAGGAACTGTTTCAAGCCGGACTCTTCACGCGTCTTTCCGAGAAGCCATTCTGAAGGGACGCCGGTAATTTCCGTGAAACGCTCCGAGAAATAGGAGAACCGCAGGTCGCGATCCATTTCCCAGAACCAATCCGATGTCGTGCTGGCGAAATCGCGGAACCGTTTTTCATTTTCATTCACGACTGACTTTGCTGCGCGGCGCAATTCTAATTCGTCGATAACGAGCGACGCCATGTCGTCCAGAACGTGAAGCTGCCGTTCGCTCAGGGCGCGCGGCCGCTTGTCCATGGCGCACAGCGTGCCGATGCTCGTCCCGTCGTGCGTGCGAATAGGCATGCCGGCATAAAACCGGAAGCCCGCCGGTCCGGTGACGAATGGATTGTTGGCAAATCGCGGGTCCAGTCTGGCATCCTCAACGACCAGACGGCTGTTCTGAGAGACCGTAACGTCGCAAAACGCGCCTTCTCGCTCGCATTCGGAAATGTCGGCGCCATACGCTGACTTGAACCAGATCCGGTGTTCTTCGACAAACGTCACGAATGCCACGGGCGCGTCGAGCGCCGTGCTGATTATCCGGGTAATCCGATCAAATGCCTCTTCCGCTGGCGTATTGACGATTGCAAAGCCGTCCAACGCCGCGAAGCGGGCGTGGTCATGTTTCGACAGAATGCCAGCATCCTGATCAGTAGAATATGTCGTGCTCGTGCTTATCGGAATTTCCTCGTGTTTCTTAACTCACGCCAAAACAGCGGTCGATTGGACAATCAGGAATTCTCCCGACCAACGGTGCGGATTCCTGCCGGAAAATTTTCAATCCTTCATAGTACCCGGTTCTAGAAAAATATGTTTTAGGATTCATTAAGAAATCAGGTGACGAGCCAGATTTTCCGCGCTGTTCGCGAACGATCAACGTTCAATGAAACTGCGACCGATATACTGCTGGTGTATTTGCTTAGTGCCTTCCCATATCTGGCAAATTTTCGCGTCGCGCATTAGCCGCTCGACGCGATTATCCTTGATGTAGCCGTAACCGCCATGCAGTTGTACGGCGTCCGTGGCGATCCGCATGGCGACATCGCCGGCGCGCATTTTCAGCATGGAAGCCTCGATGCTGAAATCCTCGGCGCCTTCATCCACCATGCGTCCCACATGCCACAGCATCGCTTCGCAAAGGGCCAAATCCGTCGCCATATCCGACAACAGGAACTGTATGCCCTGGAAATCGATGATCGGGCGGCCGGACTGGCGTCGCTGGTTGATATAGGCCGTAGCGTCCTCGAAAGCGGCGCGTGCGATCCCCAGCGCATGGGCGCCGACGCTCGGCCTGGATTTGTTCAGCGATGCCAGCAATATGCGCAGCCCGTCGCCCGGTTCGCACAACAGGTTCGCGCGCGGTACCCGGCAGTCGTCGAAAGTCAACGGCGTGGTCGCCGAGGCGCGCATTCCCATCTTGTCTTCCGGCTTGCCAGATGAGAACCCGGGCGTATCCTTTTCAAGGACCAGCGCGGAGATCGAGGCTTTGCCACCGTCTATTTCCGACCATTTTCCGAATACCACATAGAAATCCGATACGCCGCCATTGGAGATGAACGTCTTGCCGCCGCTGACGACGATTTCGTCACCGTCGGGCGTGAACGTCGTCGCCATGCCGGTCGCGTCCGAACCCGCGTTCGGTTCGGTAATGCAAAGCGAGGCCAGTGCGCCCTCGGCGAGCTTTGGCAGAAATCGCTTCTTTTGATCCTCGTCGGCGAAATCGATAACCGGCTTCATGGCGTGAAAATTGGTCGCCCAGATGATACCCGTCGCCGCGCACGCCTTGCTGATTTCCCGCACGCAGGCGAGATAGGCGCTGAAGGACAATTCAGCGCCGCCATAGGCTGCCGGTACGAACATCGCGTTGAGGCCCAGCCCGTTGATCGCCTCGACATTCTCCCAGGGAAATTCGCCGCTGGCGTCGTAGGCCGCGGCGCGGGGCGCGATCTTGTCGCGCGCCAGAGTGCGAACGCTGTCGAACAGCATCGCTTCGTCTCCGCTGAGCGAGACGGTGGCGTCCAGATGGTCGAATAGTTTCATGCCGCTGTTCCTACAACGCGACCGATTGCGCGCCGTCGAGATATATGGTCTCGCCGGTCAGGAAAGGAATGTCTTCGGCGAACAAAGCCGCGACCAGGCGGGCCACATCGCAAACCGAACCCGGTTTCAGCATCGGCGCGCGCTGGCGCAGCCATTCGCGAGTCTTCTCGTCGGCGAAGAATTCATGGTTGAAGTCGGTCTCGATGTAGCCGGGCGCGACATTCATGACGCTGATGCCGTTGCGCGCCCATTCCACGGCGTGGCAACGGGTGATCGCGGCGATGGCGGCCTTGGACGCGCAATAGGACAGGTTGCGGGGCACGCCGATCTTGTCCCAGAACGATCCGATATTGACGATTCCACCGCCGCCCGCCACGCACAGATGCGGATAGGCCTCGCGGCTTACCATCATCACGGACGTGGCGTTGGTGCGCATTACATGGTCGTAATCGGCGACGGACAGCTCCGCGCTCTTGTGTTCGACCAGAACGCCGGCATTGTTCACGAGGCCGTTAAGACGACCCGTGGCTTTCACCAATCCCCCAAGTGCCTCGTTGACGCTTTTTTCGTCGGTGACGTCGCACTGAAAAGGCAGGAGCGTTGCCTCCTCCGGCGGATCTTCCGGCAAACCGCCACCGCGCGACAGGCAACCGACCGTGAAGCCGCGCCGGCCGAGCTCACGCGCGATTTCAGCGCCGATGCCACGGCTCGAACCGGTGACCGCGATGACTTTGCCGTCCTCAGCCATCTTTGAAGTCCGGTTTGCGCTTCGCCAGGAAGGCGGCGGTACCTTCCACGCTGTCCTCGGTCTGGAAGGACATGGTGCTGAGATCGGCTTCGACCTTCAATCCTTCATAGATCGGCAAGTCGAGCGCCCGCTTCACGGCGTCGCGGGCGAAACCCAGGACCGGCAGGCTGTAGCCCGAGAATTCGCGGGCATAGGCCATGCCGGCCTCCAGCGGGTCGCCATCGACGATCCGGCTGACCAGCCCGATGCGTTCCGCCTCCTTGGCCTCCACCGTGCGTCCGGTCATGATCAGTTCGAGTGCGCGGCCTTCGCCGACCAGGCGCGGTAGCCGTTGCGTTCCGCCATAGCCCGGAACCAAGCCAAGTTTGATTTCCGGCAGACCCATCTTGGCGTTCGGCGTCGCGATCCGGAAGGTGCAGGCTGTGGCCAGCTCCATGCCCCCGCCGAAGGCGTAGCCATTGATGATCGCGACCGAGGGAATCGGAAACGTGTCGAGCCGGGCGAAGGTCCGCTGACCGGCTTCCGCGCCGCGCTTGGCATCCGACAGAGTGCGGCCCGCCAGTTCGTTGATATCGGCCCCGGCGCAGAACGCCTTGTCGCCTGCTCCGATGAACAGCACCGCGCGCGCATCCGACTCGGCGACTTCGCTCAACGCCGTACCGATATCGCGGACAATTTGAAAGCTCAGCGCGTTCAACGCTTCTGGCCGGTTCAAGGTGATGACGGCGAATTCGTCTTGCCGGGTCAGTTCAACGGGCATGTCTCAACTTTCCTTGTTGGGGCGTGTGAAGCGAATTGGTTCCGGGGCGATTTTCCCGGCTCGGGCCCACGCCGCGAGTTCGCGCTTGAGGATCTTGCCGCTTGCAGTCAGCGGAAGCGCCTCGATGGCGATGTAATATTCCGGCATATCCTGGATCGACAGGCCCGTTTCGTAAAGATGCGATAGCAATGCATTGCCCTTTGGCGCATCGGTACCGCTCGGGATGACGGCCAGACCGACCTTCTCGCCAAGCCTTTCGTCGGAAACCGGGAACGCGGCGGCCTTTTCGACGCCTTCATGCTTGATCGCCAAATCTTCGATTTTAGCCGGATAGATATTGTGCCCGCCGCGGATGATGATGTCCTTCAAACGGCCGACGATCTCAAGGCAACCTTTCTCGTTCATGCGGCCCAGGTCGCCGGATAGGAACCAGCCATCCCGATTGAACGACGTTTCGGTCGCGGTTTGATTGTCGAAATAACCCAGCATCAGGCAGGCGCCCTTGCCGCCGATCTGTCCGGTCCCGCCGGCCGGTACTTCCACGTCCGCATCCTCCTGGCTGAACAGCTTGACCCGGTAGCTCGGTCCGCCGCGACCGCAGGTGGCTGTGATGGTTTCCGTATCGTCGTCGGGGAAGGTGTACTGATGCGACGAATTTTCCGTCATACCGTAGATGTTCTGCGGCTTGATGCCCTGGTCGAGGAACGCCTGTGCGGTAGCCTTCGGGATCGGGGCGCCGGCCATATAGAAGACTTCGACCTTTCCGATGCGGTCCATGTCCCGTGCAGCCTGGTCCGCCAGAATGTCCATTGCATGTGTCGGCACGCCCATCACATAGGTCGCGCCGCTCTCGACGATCCAATCGAGCGGTTTCATGCCGTCGGGCGGATCGTTGACCACCAGCTCGCCACCACAGACCAGGACCTGGCTGACCGCGACCCAGGCGATGTGATGGCTTAGCGGGCTGAGCGACAGCAGAACCGTATCGGCGCCGTGGTTCCAGTCCGCCACCATGTCGCGCGGGTTGGATAGCAGCGTGTTGTGCGAATGCATCACGCCCTTCGGCGTGCCAGTCGTGCCGGACGTGAAGGCGAGATAGCAAATGCGGTCCGCATTGTCGTCCGGTGGGAAGCTTTCAACCGTTTGGCTGTCGATGGACGGGAAATCCGCCCCGGGGTCGCGGCCCTTCGGCAGATGAAAGACGCGTCGCATCGTGGGCAGGTTCAGCAGCTCTGGAAAAGTTCCGGGTTCGATTTCGGTGAAAACCGCCGCGACGCTCAAATCTTTCAAAAGCTTGAGGATATCTTCGGTCGTGTAACTCTGATGCAGCGACGGGTTGCAGACGTAGCCGTTACGCGCGCAGGCCAGGAAGACGATGACCGCTTCGACCCGGTTGGTCAGCCAGATCGCGACCCGATCGCCGCGCCGCAGGCCGGCATCATGCAGACCTGCCGCTACCGCGTCGGTCCAGGCCTCGACTTCGCGCCAGTTCAAGCGGCGCTCGCTGTCGCGTATCGCGTACGCGTCAGGCCGTGACTCCGCGTGACCGGCAACCAGCGAGTAGAAGGTATCGGCTCGCCAAAGCCCTTCCTTGTAGTAGCGCTTCGCCTCGC
>CAYLTU010000112.1:14217-17298 GCA_964386465.1 uncultured Rhodospirillaceae bacterium | reverse complement strand
GTGGCGCATTTCTGCTCCATGTGCGGGCCGAAATTCTGCTCGATGAAGATCACGCGGGAAATCCGCGAATTCGCCGACAAGGGCATGCTCGACATGTCCGACAAGTTCCGCGACACCGGCGCGGAGATCTATCAGCCGGCGGATGAAATCGAAGCCGCCAAGGTCGACGCCGCGGACTAAGGTCTTGGCACTTTTGAAGTTGGAGCCGCATCCGAAGGCGAACAACGGATGCGGCTCCTTCTATTTGGAATCCTTCGCAAAACAGCGGAGGTAACCGTCGTCCACCCCCACCTTATTCCTCCCCCATCTAGGGGGAGGAGAATTTTATTTGGTACGAATGCGTCATCCCTTCCCCCCTTGCGGGCTTAAACGTCCATCATAGGCGTTTCAGGGTTAGGATGGGGGGTGAAACGACAACGTTAGGAGAACTCGCAGAGGTCTCCAATTCAGGGAGCAGTTCCGATGAAGCTCACGCTCTACAGCCGCTACCGAAATTCCGCCGGACAGCGGGTCCGCACCGCGCTCAATATCAAGGGCGTCGATTACGAATATGTCGCCGTCGGGTCCACGGGGACGATCACCAAGGAGGCCTATATCGACGTCAACCCGCAGGGCCTGATCCCGACCCTGGTGGTCGACGGCGAGCGGATGACGCAATCGACCGCCCTGATCGAATTCATCGAGGAAACCTTCCCTGGCCCGTCCCTGCTCCCGGACGATCCGGTCGCCCGCGCCCGCTCGCGCGCCTTCGGTCAGGTCATCGCCTGCGAAATGCACGCGGTCGGCGTCATCAGAATCCGGAAGAATTTGGCCGAAGAACACGGCATGACAACGGACGAGGTAAGACGCTGGTACGAACACTGGCTGCACCACGGCTACCAGACCCTGGAAGCGCTGCTGCGTCAGCGGACCGCGGCGACGCCGTTCTGCTATGATGACAAGCCGACGGTCGGAGACCTCTATCTGGTACCGCAGCTCTACAATTCACGCCTGTTCGAAATCGACCTGTCTCCCTATCCCCTGCTGTGCGAAATCGACGAACGCTGCCGGGCGCTGCCCGCGTTCGACAAGGCGATGCCGCAAAACCAGCCGGACTACCCCGACGATCCGGAAGGGTGGCGCTAAATGGACCTGAAACTCTACTCCCGCTACCGCAATTCCGCCGGCCAACGGGTACGCACCGCGCTCAACATCAAAGGCGTGCCCTACGAATACGTGCCCGTGACCCTCGATGGCGGCGCGCCGGACGACTACCGCACCGTCAACCCGCAGATGCTGATCCCCAGCCTGGTCATCGACGGCGAAATCGTCACCCAGTCGACCGCATTGGTGGAGTTCATCGAGGAAACCTTCCCCGGCCCCTCCCTGTTCCCGGACGACCCCATCGCCCGCGCCCGCTCGCGCGCCTTCGCCCAAGTCATCGCCTGCGAAATCCACCCGGTCATCGGCCCGAAGATCCAACGCCATCTGGCCAGTGCCTACGATGTCGACAGGCAGGGCCGCGCCGACTGGTACGGCCACTGGATCCACCAGGGCTTCGCGACCTGCGAGGAACTCCTGCAACGCCGCGCGTCCGCGACGCCGTTCTGCTACGACGGCAAGCCGACGGTGGGCGACCTGTACCTCATCCCGCAAATGTACAACGCGTGCCTCGCGGGCCTCGACCTGTCGGCCTATCCGCTACTCGTAGAGCTCGACGAACGCTGCCGCGCCCTCCCGGAATTCGACAGGGCGATGCCCGAAAACCAGCCGGATTTCCCATCCGATCCGGCGGTGCGGGCGAAGAAACACTAAGCCACGCGCCACGTGTCGTCCCGGAAACGCGAAGCGTTATCCGGGACCCAGGGAAACGGTGCGTTCTACGACCGGACTAGACCCCGGCTCTGCGGCCGCAGTGCACGTCGAGAGGCACTAAGCGGCCCGTTTCCCAACCCGGTCGTGGCCGATTTCGAAATCGTTCAGGCCGCACCGGTCCTCCCCGCGCATCAGGAACAGCGGGCGCTGGGTGTGGTCGAAATTGATGTCCATTTCGGCGTACTGCTTGGCCGCAAGCGCGTGGTCGAAATGCGAGGTCAGGGGCATGTAGTTGAGGACGACGGCGCGGCGCGGCCGGTCGGTCTCGTTGGCGTCCGAGCCGTGCACGATGAACACGTCGTGGATCGCCATCTGGCCCGGTTCCAGCACGAGATCGAACAGGTCCGCTTCGTCGATTTCAGCCGGATCGATGCCGTAGTGCAGCAGCATATGGCGGTTCTCCGCCTCGCGGTGCCGCCAGATCTCGCGCCGTTTGTGCGACCCGCGGAGGTAGCGCAGGCAGCCGTTCTCGCGGCTGGTTTCGTCGAGCGCGATCCAGATGCGGGTCGTCGCCAGGGGGCGGATCGGCCAGTACTCGCCGTCCTGGTGCCAGGGCACCTTCTTGCCGTCGCGCGCCGGCTTGCCAAACAGGCTCATGTTCCAAAGGGCGAAGTCCGGACCTGCCAGCTGCTCGACCATGTCGAGCAAGACGGGGTCGCGCGCGTAGTCGACGAACTTGCGCTCGTAGTCGAACATGGTCGGCACGAACTGGTGCATCTCCGGATCGTCGCCGACCAGCGCCGCGACATCGTCGCGCAGCGCCTCAACCGTCGCCATCGGCAGCCGGTAGTCAGGGACGATGAAACCGTCTTCGCGATATCGGGCGACCTGCGCATCGGTCAGCATGACGGCACCTCCTTTCGAATATTACCACACCATCGCTTTCTACATGAGACCTCTGCGAAACGGCTTTGACGACACCGTTTCCACCCCCACCTTAGTCCTCCCCCATCAAGGGGGAGGAAATTAATGCATTAATATGAATAGCTTATCCCTTCCCCCCTTGCGGGGGAAGGTTAGGATGGGGGGTAAAACGACCCGAAACGCACTATTTCGCAGAGGTGTCTACAGGGAGAGGCCGCTTCGATTTCCCGACACCGGCATGTTAGGGTCGCGCGGCAAAGGAAACGAGATGAACGACAGTACAAATCCCGACCCAAAGACCGCGAACCCCGTCGACCCGATCACCGTCTCCGTCATTCAGCACCGGCTCAGCGCCATCGTCGA
>CAYLTU010000112.1:0-14117 GCA_964386465.1 uncultured Rhodospirillaceae bacterium | reverse complement strand
CCGTCGACCCGATCACCGTCTCCGTCATTCAGCACCGGCTCAGCGCCATCGTCGAGGAGATGGGCGAGGCCATGCTGCGGACCTCCTATTCGCAGATCCTGAATTCGAGCCGCGACTTCTCGACCGCGATCTGCGGCGCCGACGGTATCCTGGTGGCGCAGGCCGAACATATCCCCGTCCATGTCGGGGCGCTGTCCTGGGCGACCGAAGCGGTCGTCGAGTTCTTCGGCGACGACGTGCATCCGGGCGACGTGTTCCTGCTCAACGATCCGTATTTCGGCGGCAGCCATCTGCCGGATATCACCGCCTTCGTGCCGATTTTCAACGGCGATGAGCTGATATTCTGGTCGGTCAACCGGGCGCATCACAGCGATATCGGCGGCGCGACCTACGGCGCCTACAACGCCTCGGCCCGCGAGATCTGGCATGAAGGGTTGCGGCTGCCGGCCCTTCGGCTCTACGACCGCGGCGTGGTGCGCGAGGATATCCTGCGCATGCTGGCGGCGAACGTGCGTCATCCGCGCGACTTCCATGGCGACCTGGCGGCGCAGATCGGCTCCGTCCATATCGGCGAGCGGCGATTGGCCGCGTTGATGACAGAGTATGGCGGCGGCGTGGTCTCACGCGCCGTCGAAGCCATCCTCGACGCCTCCGAGCGGCAGGCCCGCGCGGTTTTCACCGAATGGAAGGAAGGCGTCTATGAAGGCCTGGCGCTGCTCGACGACGACGGCCGCGGCAACGAGGATATCCGCATCCACGCCAAGGTCACCAAACGGGGCAGCGATCTCGTGATCGATCTGTCGGACTCCGATCCGCAGGTGACCAGCTTCATCAATTCCTCCTACGCCAACACCCGGTCCGCCGTCGGCATGGCGATCGCCTTCCTGATCGATCCCGACACGCCGAAGAACGGCGGAACCTTCCGGCCGATCGAGGTGATCGCCAAACAGGGCACCGTCGTGTGGGCCGACGAAGGCGCGCCGGTCACGCTCTGCACCAGCCATTGCGGCCAGGAGATCATCGAGGCGATCATCAAGGCGCTGGCGCCCGCCTGTCCGGAGCGCGCCATGGCCGGCTGGGGCAAGCGCTTCCGCATCGCCATCAAGGGCGAAAACCCGCGCACCGGAAAGCCGTTCATCTGGCACATGTTCCACGCCCGCCCCGGCGCGGGCGCCTCGTCGGGCGGCGACGGCTGGCACACGGCCGGGGAATGGCATTCCACGGGCGGCCTCAAATTCGGCAGCGTCGAGGTGGCGGAATCGCGCTTTCCGCTGTTCCTGAAACGGCACGAGTTCCGACCCGATTCCGGCGGCGACGGACAGTATCGCGGCGGTTCGGGCGCGGAGATGGAGCTGGTCGTCGAAACCGATACCGATTGCGTCGCCAACACGGCGGGCGAAGGCGCCAAACACGGGTCCTGCGGCATGGTCGGCGGCGAGGAGAGCGCGCCGCACCGCTATACCCTACGCTCGAAACGCCGCGCCCCGCGCGTCCTGAAGACGAAGGAAGAGGGCATCCCGGTGCGCGCCGGCGATAGCTTCCTCGTCCAATCGGCAGGCGGCGGCGGCTGGGGCGACCCGGCGAGGCGCGATCCCGAAGCCCGCGCGCGCGACCGCCGCAACGGTATCGTGAGCGAATAGTGGATAGAATCAGACATAGGATGCCGCTACGACGGCTTGCCGCGTTCATCCGGTCAGGCGCGCGGTGCGCCGTGATGCGGGTCCATCACAAGCATCGCGCAACGCAGCCGGTGGGCGCGGCAAGCCGCCCTTCGGGTCCCGTATCCCGGCTTCCCGGCGCGTCGCGACCTCTCACCGATGTCCCCGCATCGCTATCGAGCCCGCTCCTGCCGGGAAGCCGGGCTACGGGATCGTAGAGGTATCCTATGTCTGATTCTATCCACTCTATGTATCGTATCGGTATCGATGTCGGCGGCACCTTCACGGATGTCGTCGCGATAGACCAGACCGGCCGGGTTACCCTCGCCAAGGCGTCGTCCACGCCGCAGGACCAATCGATCGGCGTGATCGACGGGCTGACGCGGCTGGCGGAACGGCTGGAGCTTTCGCTGACCGCCTTGCTGCAAGGCGCGGAAAGGGTCGTTCACGGCACGACCGTCGCAACCAACGCATTGCTCGAACGCAAGGGCGCAAGGGTCGGGCTGCTGACGACCGAAGGCCACCGCGACGTGCTGGAAATGCGCGAGGGCCTGAAACCCGAGCGCTATAATCTGCGCCTTGCGCCGGCGGAGCCGCTGGTGCCGCGCTATCTGCGGCTCGGCGTGCGCGAACGGATCGATGCGCATGAAGGCGTCCGCACGCCGCTGAACCGCCGGTCCCTCAACAGCGCGATCGCCGGACTGAAGGCGGAAGGTGTCGAGTCCGTCGCGGTCTGCTACCTGCATTCCTATCGCGACCCTTCTCACGAAAGGGCGACGCGCGACGCGCTGGCCAAGGCGCTACCCGACGCCTCCGTATCCCTGTCGTCCGACGTGCTGCCGCAGATCAAGGAGTACGAGCGGGTCTCCACGACAGTCGTAAACGCCTATGTCGGGCCGATTTTGGAACGCTATCTGACCCGCCTCGCCGAACGTCTCGCGGAAGCCGGCTATGCGGGCACCCTGCTGATCATCCTGTCGCATGGCGGCGTCGCGCCGGTCGCCGAAGCGGTCCGGCTCGCGGCGGGAACGGTCCTGTCCGGCCCCGCCGGCGGCGTCGGCGGCGGCCGGCACTCGGCCCGCATGATGGCGGTTCGGGATCTGATCCCCTTCGATATGGGCGGCACCAGCACCGACATCTCCATGATCGTCGACGGCGAACCGACCCTGTCCGCGAACCGCGCGGTGGCGAACGAGCGCGTGGCGATGCCGAGCCTCGATATCGTTACCTTGGGCGCCGGCGGCGGTTCGATCGGCCGGGTCGACGCGGGCGGCGTGCTGCATGTCGGGCCGCAAAGCGCCGGCGCCGATCCCGGCCCGGCCTGTTACGGCCAGGGCGGAACGGAACCAACCGTGACCGACGCCAATCTGGCGCTGGGCTATCTCGACGCCGGCAACTTCCTGGGCGGGCGGCAACAGCTCGACGTGACGGCCTCGCAAGCCGCGATCGAACGAGTCGCAAAGGCGCTCGGGATCGACGGCATTTCCGCCGCCGCGGGTATCCATCAGGTCGTCAACACCAACATGGCGGAGGGCATCCGCCTGATCTCGGTCCGGCGCGGTGTCGATCCGCGGCGCTTCGCCCTGCTCTCCTTCGGCGGTGCGGCGGGGCTGCACGTTACCGACCTTGCGCGCCAATTGGAGATCAAGCGGGTGATCGCGCCGCGCGTCGCGTCCGTCCTTTCGGCCTGGGGCATGCTCGCCTCCGACCTGCGCTTCGAGGTGAGCCGCACCCATGTCGGAGACATGGGCGCATTGGGCGCCGATACGTTGCGCGACCTCTATGGCGAGATGGAAGCGGAAGGACGGGGGCGCCTCGCCGAATGGTTCGACGGTCCTGTCCGGCTGCGCCGTCTGGCGGATATGCGTTATGGCGAGCAGGTGTTCGAGATCGACGTAACGCTCGACGATGTCGATTGGAACGCGGACGATCTGATGGATCAGGTCGCGGACCGCTTCCACGAACGGCACGAGGAGTTGTTCACCTATTCCCTCAAGGACCAGGAGGTCGTCCTGGTCAACGCGCGGGTCGCCGTCGTCGGCGTGCTGCCGGAAACGCCGGACGAAGCACCCGTCCCGTCCGGACCGGACGCCGCGCCCATCGCGCACCGGCGCATCTATCTCGACGGCTGGATCGAGGCCCCGATCTACGACCTCGACATCCTGCCGGCGGGCCAGACGATCGACGGGCCGGCGGTGATCGAATCGGAGACGACCACGGCGTTGCTGCGGCGCGGCGACCGTGCGACCGTGACCTCGCAGCGCTGGCTGGACATCGCGGTCGATATTGGCTCGATTGAGGACGCTGGCTGAAAGACGAAAATGGATTCGCCATGACGGGAACCGCGGCGCGACGATCGAACAATTCCTTCCAATGGCCCGAGGGCGGCGTCACCCGTGTGCCCTACCGCCTGTATACCGACCCGGAAATCTATGAGTTGGAGCATGAGAAGATCTTCCGCGGACCGGTCTGGAATTTCCTGTGCCTGGATATCGATATCCCGATTGCGGGCGATTTCAAGACCACTTTCGTCGGCGAGATCCCGGTCGTCGTCACGCGCGACCAGAACGGCGATGTTCACGCCATGGTCAACCGCTGCGCCCATAAAGGCGCGTTGGTCTGCCTGCAGGAGCGCGGCAACCGCGAGCATCTGACATGCGTCTACCACTCCTGGACCTACGATTTGGACGGGCAGCTTAACGGCGTCGCCTTCCGCAACGGCGTTCGCGGCAAGGGCGGCATGCCGGAGGATTTCGACACGAAAAAACATCGGCTCGAACCGTTGCGGGTGGAAGTCTATTGCGGCCTCGTATTCGGGACGTTCTCGGACCAAACCGTACCCGTCCCGGCATTTTTGGGAACGGATATGGAGCGTCATGTCAGGCGCAATCTTGGGCGGCCGCTCAAGCTGCTCGGCTACCACAGCCAGATCATGAAGCATAATTGGAAGCTGTACGCCGAGAATATCCGCGACTCCTACCATGCGACCCTGCTGCACACCTTCTACACGACGTTCAAGGTCAATCGGCTGGATATGGATGGCGGCATCGCCCTGTCCGAAGACGGCCTGCACGGCATCAGCTACGCCCGGCGCGCGAAGTTCGAGGAAAGCGCGGAGTATGCCGATTCCAAGGTTCACGCCGCGCAGTACGATTCGAAACTGGACGGACCGGAAATGCTCGACGCCTGGCCGGAATTCGAAGACGGGATCACGCACAGCATCCAGGCGCTGTTTCCGTCACTGGCCATTCAATTGACCTTGAACTCGCTCGCGGTTCGGCATTTCGTGCCGCGCGGGATCGACAAAACGGAACTGTTCTGGATGTATCTCGGCTACGAGGACGACGACGAAGAGCAGACCCGGATGCGTATCAATCAGTCCAATCTGACCGGCGCCGGCGGGCTGGTATCGCTCGAAGACGGCTGCATCAACGAGTTCGTCGAGCGCGGCACGCGCGGCAGCACGGACGATGCGGTGGAGTTTCTTGAAATGGGCGGCCGCGATGTCGGGCCCAGCGAAGGATCGCGCGCGACCGAAACCTCGATCCGCGGTTTCTGGCAGGGTTACCGCGAGATCATGGGGCTCGCCTGATGGCGGTCGCAGCGCCGGGGATCGTCGAGATGGACGACGCGTTGCTTCGCGCGCGGATCGAGGACATGTTTTCCGACTACGTCCACAGCATCGACGACGGCCGCGTCGAAGCCTGGCCGGAATATTTCACCGACAACGGTTTCTACCAGATCATCTCTCAAGACGGGTACGAGGCCGGCCAGGCGATCGGCCTGATGCATTGCGACGGCAAGGGCATGATGCGCGACCGGGTCAAGGCGATGCGCGAGGCGAATATCTTCGAACCGCACCGCTATTGCCACGTCATGGAACGCCCCCGGCTGCACCGCAATTCCGCCGACACGTTCAGCGCGCGAACCAACTTCATCGTCACCCGGACGATGCAGAACGGCGATATGGAAACCTTCGCCTGCGGCAAATTTCTCGACTCGATCGACGTTTCGGGGGAGACGCCGCGCTTGCGCCGGCGGATCGTGGTCCTCGATTCCCGCCGGATCGATATCCTGCTGGTCTATCCGCTGTAGCGTGTCGCTTCGATAACGGCCATCGACAACAACGATTTCAAGCAACTAGCGCGATAGAATTTTATTGCCACACGTATTATCGATGTCATATGTAAAGAATGAAGAAAATGAGGAAGAAAGCAGAAATTTGGCTTTAAATATCAAGAATTCCGATGCGGACCGGCTCGCGCGCGAACTTGCCCGTCGGCGAAAGGTTTCGATTACCGACGCGGTAATCGACGCGTTAAAGGCTGAATTGTCCCGCGAAAGGCGGCGCGTCAGCTCAAACGGGTTGGCCGAACGCGTAAAGGCGATCAGCAAGCGATATTCCGCGCTGCCGACCCACGATAATCGTAGCGACGAAGAAATTCTCGGTTACGACGAAACCGGGCTGCCAAGCTGATGGTCGTTGACACGTCGGCGGTAATCGCTGTTCTGAACGAAGAGGCGGAAGCCGGTACCATGCTTGCCAAAATGGAACGCGATACCTTGCGCCTGATTTCAGCCGTTTCCGTTCTCGAGGCTGGTATTATCGCCCATAGCCGGAAGGGCGACGAAGGCGTCGCGGCGCTCGACGCGTTCCTTCGCGAGGCCGAATTGGAGATTCAGCCCTTTGATGCGGATCAAGCGTTCCTGGCGCGGCGCGCGTACAGCGAGTTCGGCAAGGGGCAACATGCTGCTGGTCTAAACTTTGGCGATTGCGCGGTCTACGCACTCGCGCTTGCGACTGGCGAACCTCTCCTGTTCAAAGGTTCCGATTTCTCCAAAACGGATGTCGAGGCCGCTTAAAGTCCCGACTGAATTGCTCCGTCAGCTGCGGTCAGTCCGGCATCGTAGCCCGTTCCCAGTTCCGAGAAAATGCGCGTCGCGTGACCGTCACGGGGGTAACTGATAGGCTTTCCGAAAGGAAATTCACAGGGGTAAGTATCATGGGACGCTATCGCCGCATCAATGTCGGATCGGGCCGGCCGCTGGAGCATCTGGCGCACTATTCGCGGGCCTTGCGGGTCGGCGACATGGTCATGCAGTCCGGCACCACCGCCATCGACACGGAAGGCAATGTCATCGGCGTTGGCGACATCGCCGCGCAGGTCGACGCCATCGTCGATATCGCCCGGCAAAGCATGGGCAAGGCGGGTGGGCGGCTTGAGGACGTCGTCCGCACCCGGACCTACATCACGGACATAAGCGTCGCCGACGACGCGGCGCGTGCGCTGGGCAAGTATTTTCGCGACGTGCGGCCGGCCTCGACCCTGGTCGGCGTCAAGCGGCTCGCCCGCCCGGCGCAGCTCATCGAAATCGAGTTCGACGCCATCGACGGCGCGGAGCAGAACGCGCAGCGCATTTCGTCGGGCAAACCGACCGAGGAAGCCTACGGCTATTCGCGCGCCGTCCGGATGGACGACCGGATCTTCGTTTCCGGGTCGACGGCGCTCCAGGACAACGGTGAGGTGGCGAGTCCGGGCGACCTCTACGGACAAACCCAGGTCACGATGGCGACCATCCAGGCCGCGATCGAAGAAGCCGGCGGGTCGCTCGACGACATCGTCTATTCCAAAGCGTTCCTCACCGACGTAACGGAGTCGGAAGGGCACAGGCGCGCGCGCCTGGAGTTGCTCGGCGACCTGCGGCCGCCTTTGACCCTGCTCGGCATTCCGGCCCTGATGGTGCCGGAGATGCTGGTCGAGATCGAAGCGGAAGCGATCGTCGGATCGGCGAACGACCGCCAGACCATCTACACGGCGAACGAAGCGGAGAAACCGCGCGGCTATTCGCGCGCCGTCCGCGTCGGCGACGTGGTTCATGTCAGCGGCTGCACATCGATCGATGCCGACCGCAACGTCCGCGCCGTGGGCGACTGGGCCGCGCAATACGATCTGGCGCATGAAGGAATCCGCGACGCGCTGGAGCAAGCGGGCGCGACCCTCGACGACATCGTCCGGCGGCGTACTTTCACCATCGACCGCGCCGAGCAGAACCGCCCCTATGGCGAGGGACCGGCCTGGTTCAAGGACAGCCGCCCCGTCTCGCTCGGCTGCCGGATCTCCGGCCTGGCCGACCCGGAAATGCTCGTCGAGGTCGACGCCATGGCGATCATCGGAGCGCACGAAGATATCGAGTGGCTGAGCCTCGCGGACTGAGCGCCCGCAGGCTATAAACATCGCAAACCAAACTGAGAAATTAAGGGGAGAAAACCATGAGCATGGTTCATGTCGTCGCCGTCATCACCGCCAAGCCCGGTCTCCGCGAAGAGGTCCTTGGCCTGTTTCGCGCCAACGTTCCCGCGGTGAAGGAAGAGGACGGCTGTATCGAATACGGCGCGACGGTCGACGCGGACGGTGTCGGCGGGTTCCAGACGCGCTTCGGCGACGACACCTTCGTCGTTATCGAGAAATGGGCCAGCCTCGACCATTTGAAGGCGCATGCGGTTTCCGACCACATGAAGGCCTACGGCGCCAAGACCAAGGATATGCTGGCCGACCGGGTCATCCACGTGATGTCGTCCGCCTGAACGCGGTACCGGTTAATCCTTAGCGGCCAGTGTCCTGATCGTGAAATTCAAGGGATTGAATTTCGCGTGAATCAGCACACTAAACTATTGAATCTAGTGTGATTCAGATCCTAAATTTCATCGCATTCGATGCGACGAACTTCAGAATCATCACACTAGGACGAGCTGTGTCTGGGTGACCAGCGCCGCCAACCGTCCCGTTTCGGTAAATAGACGCGTCTGCCAAACCATCGTCGTCCGGCCGCGGTGCTCGGGCGTCGCTTCACCGGTGATGCACGTTCCAACGGGGGCTGGCGCGAGGAAGTTCGTCTTGCTTTCCAGCGTAACGGTACTGGCGCCTTCGGGGAGATTGAGGAACGTCGCCATGCCGCCGAGCGTATCCGCAAAGGCCATCAGCACACCGCCATGCGCGATAGCCGGCTGGGTACATAGGTCGTCGCGCACGGGCAACTCCGCGCACACGCGATCCAGTTCCGCGCTGGTGAAGCGGATACCCAATAGCTTCGCAAACGGTAGCGGATCGTCATTGAGCCGTGCGAGCAAATCCATGTTTTGACCTCATTTTGTCGATCTGTGCATTTCGGGGGTGTCGCCAGCATTCATCAATGCACGATGGCGTTTATCCTTCAACTACCTGGTAAGTCGTTTTTGGCAGCCTCGAGATGTATTGTTTGAATCTGCGCGAAAACGCCGGAAAGGAAGGAAATATGGAAGACGCCACTCGAATGCAGAAATTTCGCGCCAGCGATGGGATCGACATCGCCTATTGCGTGGACGACTTCACGGACCCGTGGCAGGACACGAAAACGCTGATCCTGCTGCATTCGGCCATGGCCAACGCGCAGCGCTTCTACGCCTGGGTGCCACCGCTGGCCCGCCACTATCGCGTGATCCGGATGGATCTGCGCGGCCACGGACAGTCCGATATCCCGCCCGCCGACCCGCCGCTTTCGATGGACCGTCTGGTGCGGGACGTCGTCGATCTGATGGATCATCTCGGCCTGGCGAGCGCGCATTTCGCCGGCAATTCCGCCGGCGGGTACCTCACCCAGAACCTGGCCATGTCGCATCCGTCGCGGATCCTTAGCGCGTGCCTGTTCGGATCGACGCCGGGACTGAAGAACACCCAAGCGGCAAGCTGGCTGCCGCAGGTCGCCGAGAAAGGGTTGCGCGGCTTTCTGGCGGAGACGATCGCGGAGCGGTTCGACCTCGACGAAACCGATCCGGGCATCGTCGAATTCTTCCTCGATCAGTGCGCCGAGAACGATACGGCGTTTATCGGCCGTTTCATCGGCCTGATGACGACCCTGGATTGGCGCGATCGGCTGGCCGAAATCCGCTGCCCGACATTGATCGTCATGCCCGGCGCGGAGACCGTCGGCGGGACGGACAACTACGACGTCATGCGCGAGACGATCCCGGACATGGAATTCCTGGCCTACGAGGGGATGCCGCACAATATCTGCGACGCCGTGCCCGACCGGTGCGCGGCCGACATCCTGGCGTTCCTGGAGCGGCGTTTCGGCAATCACGCCGGGTTGTAGAGCGCCCGGAGCAACCAAACTAAATTCGTCTCAGGCGGATGAGGTTTACCGGCACGCTGCACACCCCCACCCAGCCCTCCCCCATCGAGGGGGAGGGAGAATTATTACGCGATGCCAATATGTTACCCCCTCCACCTCGATGGGGGAGGGCTGGGGTGGGGGTGGAAACGATGTGCGTAGTCCAAAAAACGAATCCAGGATAGTTTCAAAAGCTCTAAAAGCGTTTCGACAACGTGATCGTGCCGTACCGGTCGGCGCGCCGCTGAACCTTGAATTCCTTGCTGAGAAAGACGTGACTGAAGGTCAGCCGCGCGCCCTTAAAGGCGAGCGACAGGCCGAACTGGGCGCTGCCGACGAAGGGTTCCTTCGCGATATTGTGACTCTCGGCGAAGCTGTTCCCATCCAGGAAAATGTTGCGAAGGATACCGCGGCCCTCGACGCCGGCGAAGAGGTACCAGTTGAAATCGTCGCCGCCGTCGACCGCTGCCAGGCCCGACAGGGTCGGCCGGATATGCGGCGGCCCGTAATCCTGCGTTAGGTCCCGGCCGATCCGGAATGTCGCACCGATATTGGCCAATGTGAATACGTTGCCGACGGCGCCGCCGACATGCGGCAGGACATCGGCTTCGTAACCCGCGACGCTTACCGGTTCCAGGCGCCATTTTCGTTCGAAAAACAGGGCCAGGGCCGGCTCGTTTTTCAGTTGATTGTTCCAGCCGTCCGACCGCGCGACCCCGATCAAATCGTGAAAATTGTTCTGCACATCCTCGCCGAAGGCCTGTGGTCCGACGATCCCGGCGCTCAGTTCGACCGAATCCAGCACGTCCAGCCTAAGCCCCGCGAAACGCCGGTCGGTTTCGGCATGCAGCGATACCGCGCCGTACAGCCACCCGGCATAGGGCCGGTCTTCGACGTCCAGCGCGGTGGTCGATACGTCCTCCGGTGTATAGATATTCTGACCGAGCGCGAACCCGATGCGGCCCGAGCGGACCTCCGCGAAAGGATAAAGGAACACCAGCAGATCACGCGCCCAATCCGGCCCGTCCGTCCGCTTGTCGGAGACCCAAGACAGGCGCGTGCCGTGCGTATAGTGACGGTCCGTCGCCGCGATCCGGTCGTTCTCCAACTGCAAACTGAAGGTGCCGATCGAGGGTTCGGCGGCGACGGCGGACGCAACCTGCCAGACGCATGCAATGGCAGCGACGCCCCACGCAACGCAGTGCGGGCGCCGCTGGCAACGGTCTATCGTCACGCCAGATGTTTGCGGAAAAACGCCACCAGTGGTTCGAACGACGTGCTGCTGGAACGGGTCGCCTGGTCGATGTCGACGATTTCGATCTCGCCGCCCGCCTTGCGGTAGTTTGCAACAAACCGTTCCGGCTCATTGAGGTCGAGCGGCGATTCCGGGTCGCGATAATCGTGGATCGGGTCGGGACGGCCCTGGACCCAGATCGCCGGCGGTGTTTCCGTCGCCTCGCCGCGCTCCATCGCGAGCATGGGATTGCCCTCGATCATCGCGTCTTCCGTGCCCCAGTAGGTGTCGTGCCGCTCCGGTATGTCGCCGATCCAAGCCGGCGGATTCGCGCTTTCTCGCCCGCGCAGTGCGTAGCGGTAGCGCGATATCGGATTGATGACCGGCCAGGTCATGCCGACGCATTGCACACATGCATCGACGGCCGCCCCATCGAGCGGAAGCGACGCGTAGCGCGGATCGTCCGGCCGCATCGCCGCCAGCATCGCCAGGTGGCCGCCGCTTGACTGGCCGGTGATCGCGACGCGGGCCGGATCGAGCCGTAGTTCCGCCGCATTCGCCTTCAACCAGCGCACCGCGTAATTGATATCGATCAGCGACGCGGGATAGCCGTCCGCGGCATGGCGGAAATCCAGCGCCGCCGCCGCGAATCCGCGTTCGGCAAGATACTCGTCGCGCGCGGTGCATTCGTCGATGCTGCCCTTGTTCCAGGCGCCGCCGTGCAGATCGAGCACGACGGGGAACGGCCCCGCGCCCTCGGGCCGGAACAGCCGCAGGATCATCGACCGCTCGCCATGGCGGCAGTATTCGATATCTTCCACACTTATTGTCTGGTCTTCGATAGACATGGCGTCCTCCTTCTCCGGTAGGCGTGAATGTTACGCACGTTTTGATCTTCAGCCAAACCGGCTTTCTAGTGGATACAATCTAAAAAAGCGCGTCCCCGACATAGGGGTTCGTCTTCCTCTCGTTGCCAAAGCTCGACGTCGGGCCGTGGCCGGGCACGAAGACCACGTCCTCGCCCAGCGGCCAAAGCTGCTCGCGGATCGAGCGCAGCAGGGTTTCATGATCGCCCCCCGGCAGGTCGGTCCGCCCGATCGACCCCTGGAACAGCACGTCGCCGACGATCGCGAGACGCGAAGGTTCATGGAAGAAAACGACATGGCCCGGCGTATGCCCCGGGCAATGCCGCACATCGAAGGTCAGACCGCCCGCCTCCACCGTATCACCGCCTTTCAGCCAGCGGTCCGGCGTGACCGCCTCCGCCTCCGGAAATCCGTTTTTCGCCGCCTGGGCCGGCAACGCATCGAGCAGGCACGCATCGTCCTCGTGCGGCCCTTCGACCGGCACGCCAAGCCGGGATGCCAGATCGGCCGTCCCCGAAGCATGATCCAGGTGACCGTGCGTCAGGAATATCTTCTCGATCGTCATCCCAATCTCGTCCCGCGCGCTCAGGATATGGTCGATATCCCCCCCCGGATCGATCGACGCGCCGACCATATTGTCCTCATTCCAGACCAAAGTGCTGTTCTGCTGGTACGGCGTGACCGGAATGATGGCGCATTTCAAACTCATCGTTGTTTATTCCCCAATGGTTCCCGAATGCGTTTATTTATATCGCCAGTCCATGACCGTTCGTGCATTCTTTTTTCGAAAACTGCCATTACGGTACTGGAAATACATTGATTTTTGCTTGTACCCTAGATTGAATATTATGCGAACAAGAACGTCGCAGCGCGCAATAGTACCCAATCCGAATGCCATACGAACTGCAAAATTTGAACGTCCTGCTAGTGGAAGACAATTTCACGATGCGGACATTGCTGCGCGACGTTCTGACCGCATTCGGCGTAAAGAGCATCGTTTCGGTTTCCGATGGCGGCAGGGCCTGGAACGAGCTGCGCCATTTTTCGCCCGATATCGCAATCGTCGACTGGAACATGCGTCCGGTCAGCGGCCTGCAATTCGTGCGGCGTGTCCGAACGGGCCGGGACAGCCCAAACCTGTTCCTTCCCGTCATCATGCTGACCGCCTATTCCGAGCGCCGCCGCGTAATGATGGGGCGCGACGCCGGCGTGACCGAATTTTTGGTCAAACCGGTGACGCCGAAACGCCTGTACGACCGTATCGCCGCGATAATAGAGCACAATCGCGGCTTCATTAGATCGCAGTCCTATTTCGGTCCGGACCGACGGCGCGTGGACAAGGGGGTGATCGGCCAGGATCGCCGCAATCAGAGTTCCCTGACCGTCGTCGATTTCGAAAGATTCCGCGCGGGGTCCGCCTAACGCGCAAACCGTCCAATGAACTGCTGACCGGTCAGCAGCGTAACCAAATGGGCGCATGCCAGGACGATGATGAGAATGGCGACAAATTGCACGCCGCCATAGGGAATCCAGCGCAACTCGCCATCGACTTTCGGTCGACGGCCCATATAGGTCGCCAATAGAAACAGGATGACGGCCGCCGCAAGCCCGGTAAGCGTTAGCGCCATGGCGCCAGCACTCCTCTCATCCGGCCCCCTCGTACACAACAACCGCGTTGCGGTTTGGCGGAAGAGCGTGGGAGTCGAACCCACCAGGCACGTTGTACGCCCCTCACCGGTTTTGAAGACCGGGCGCCCCACCGGGGAACGATGCTCCTCCACCTTTGTTTTTATTGGGCGAAAGCCGTCCCGTCACGAGGAATTATCGGACGTCCCTGCTGTCGCGTCCAATCGCGTTACCGCCATATGAGACAGCATGAGCCGGATCATGTCCCTTCCGCCGCGCGCGACGGGAGGCATCAACCGTCGCACGCATCAAGTGGGCAGACCCGTCGATGACGACCGATCGCCCCCGTCGGACGATTGACTTCCCCTGGAAAAATTTGCCCGACGAAGCCGGTAACCTTTGCGACATCTTTTGCGGTCCTATATCAGGGGATCGAACCATAGCCAGGAGGCCACGAACCCATGCCACGCCACATGCCCGACAAGGCGTATGAAAACGACGTCTTCGTCAATAGCCGCGAAGGCCGCGTGATGCGCATCGTGGCGGAATATCTGGAACCGCAAAAACGCCTGCGCGAGGCCGGTA
>CAYLTU010000111.1:0-17314 GCA_964386465.1 uncultured Rhodospirillaceae bacterium | reverse complement strand
GGTGAGGGGGGCCATGAAAATAGGGACCTTCGCGTGACCGATAGTGATAGGGGTGGCGAATCCTGGCGTATCGGCGTCGATGTCGGTGGCACTTTCACCGACCTCGTACTGATCGATGCCGCCGGTGCGATGTCGGTCTTCAAGGCGCCGTCGGTGCCTTCCGATCCAGCCAGCGGGGTCATCGCCGCGCTGAAGCTGGCGGCGGCGCGGTTCGGCGGTTCGGTTTCCGATATCTTGAGCCGTTGCGAGTCGTTCGTGCACGGTTCGACGATCGCGACAAACACGCTGATCGAAAGCAAGGGGGCCAAGGTCGGGTTGCTGACGACCGAGGGATTTCGCGACAGTCTGGAAATCCGCCGCGGCTGGCGGGACGATGTCTGGGCGCATCGCGAGCCGAATCCGCCGGTTCTGGTGCCGCGTCATCTGCGCCTTCCCGTACGAGGAAGAATCGACGCGGATGGCAGTGAATTCGAGCCGCTGCAAATTGAGGATATCGGCGAGATACGCGCCGCCTTCGAGCGCGAGGGTGTGGAGTCGGTTGCGATTTGCCTGTTCAACAGTTTCGCCGACGCAGCCCATGAGAAGGTCTGCGCCGAAGCCCTTCGCGCGCATTGGAACTGGGTGTCGGCGTCGCATGAAATCGCACCCGTGATCGGAGAGTACGAGCGCAGCTCGACGGCGGTGGTGAACGCCTATGTCGCGCCGCGCACAGCGACCTATCTGCAATCCCTGAACGAACGGCTTGCCGGTCTGGGGCTGCGGCGACCGGTCCTGATGACCCAGAACAATGGCGGCGTTATCCCGCTCGAACGAATTGCCGCCAGACCTGTGGCCCTATTGCTGTCGGGTCCGGCCGCCGGCGTCGGAGCGCTCGCCTTCTACCGTCAGGCGATCGGTTCGGATAACTTGATTTCGATGGAAATCGGCGGGACCAGCTGCGATGCGATCCTGATGCATCGCGGCGACGTCGCGGTCAGCGACGAGATCAAGGTCGAGGGCTATCCGCTCGCCTTGCCGTCGGTCGATATTCATACGATCGGCGCCGGCGGCGGCACCATCGCCGGTGTCGATTCGGCCGGGTTGCTGTTCGTCGGACCGGCCGGCGCCGGCGCCCGTCCCGGTCCGGCCTGTTACGGATTCGGCGGTACCGAACCGACGGTTACCGACGCGCTTTTGGTGCTGGGGCGACTCAAACCCGGACCCTATGCCGGCGGCGCGGTTTCGCTCGACAAAAGTCTCGCCAAGACCGTCGTGTCGACTGCCGTCGCCGAACCGCTGCGTATCGATCTGGACGAAGCGGCGTCCGGAATCATCCGTTTGCTGGAGCAGAATTTGCTGCACGCGCTGCAGCAGATCAGTATCCAGCGCGGTTACGATCCGCGCGAATTCACCCTCGTCGCCTCCGGCGGCGCCGGTCCTATGCACGGCGCATCGGTTGGGCGCATGCTGGGGTGCCGCGCGGTCTATATTCCGCGCCTGTCCGGCGTGTTCTGCGCGCTCGGCATGCTGCACACTGATTTGCGTCTTGATTTCGTGCGCACGCGCTACGATCGTCTCGACGACGTCTCGCCCGACGAATTGGCGGCGATATTCCAAGAACTGGAATCCCAAGCCGTCTCGGAGCTGGAGGCTAGCGGCGCGCCGCGGGTCGACTGCGCGCGCGAGATCGACTTGCGCTATACCGGTCAGAGCTGGGATGTCCGCGTTCCCGTCGATGGCGCCGACAAGGAACAGATCCGGCAGCGATTCGAAAAGGAATATGACCGGCTGTTCGGCCATATCCAACCCGATGGGACGCTGGAGATGACGGCGTTGCGGGTCGTTGGGACGGGAGTCCTGCCGCGCGTTGAACTCGCCGCAGCGGAAGCCTCTTCCGACCGGCCGCAGCCCGTGGAGCGACGATCGGTCTATCTCGAAGACGGCCGCGCCGAAGTCGATGTGTATGACGGTGGCGCCCTCAGGCCCGGTCAAAATATTGCCGGGCCGGCGCTGATATCCGAACAGACGACGACGGTGCTGGTCGGCGCGTTGGACCGGCTCGACGTGGATGCGGCCAATAATTTCATGATCCATCTCGGAGGCACCGATGTCCGATAAGGCGCTCGATGCGGTTACCCTGGCGCTGGTGCAGAATCGGCTGGATCACATCACCAAGCAGATGGGCTGGGTGATGACGCGGACCGCGCGCAGCCCGATCTTCAACCACGCGCACGACTTTTCCTGCTATCTGACCGACCGGACCGGGACCATCGTGGCGCAGGCGGACGGTATCCCGATCCATACGGGTGGCGGCGGGTTTGCGGCGCGCGCGTTGCTCGAAGCCTTCGGAGACGCGATCGTGGCCGAAGACGCCTTCCTGCTGAGCGATCCCTATGTGGCGGGCGGCAATCACCTGCCGGATTGGGTGATCCTGCGACCGGTATTCTGCGACGACGGTTTGGTCGCCTTTTCCTGCATCCGCGCCCACCAATCGGATATCGGCGGCGGCGCCGCGGGGACCTACAACCCGGAAGCCCAGGAGATCTATCACGAAGGCATCCGCCTGCCGCCGCTGAAGCTCGTCGACAACGGTGAAATTCGCGAAGACCTCTGGCAATTGCTTATGATCAACTGCCGCACGCCGCATTATCTGGACGGCGATCTGCGCGCCATGCTCGGCGCGACGCGCATCGGCGTCGAGCAGGTCGCTGCACACATGGAAGAACTCGGCGTCGATGAAGGTCTGGCCTACATGAACGGCATTCTCGACCATGCCGACCAGCGGCTTCGCGCGGCGATCGCGGAATTGCCGGACGGCCTGTATCGCGGCGAGGACCGGTTCGACAACGACTGTTTCGAGCCGATGGATATTCGTATCTGCGTTTCCGTGACCGTTGACGGCGATGCACTGATTGTCGATTTCACCGGCAGCCACGAACAGATACGCGGATTCAAAAACAGTTCCTTCGCCAATACCTACTCGTCCGTCTATATGGCTCTGTCCGCCTTCTTCGATCCGGCGATCCCGCGCAACGAGGGTACCTACCGCAACGTCACCATCGTCGCGCCGGAGGGCAGTATCGTGAACCCGCGTCCACCGGCGCCCATGACCATGAACACCGTTTTCCCAGCCTGCGAGATCATCCACGCGGTCTGGCGCGCGCTCTCCGAGGCGGATCCGGCGCGCAGCTGCGCCGGCTGGGGCAAGAACGCCTTCCCGATCACATCGGGCGTCGGCGACGACGGCAACACCTTCGTCATGTATCACTGGTTCGGCTCGTCGGGTGGCGGCGCGGTCGATGGCCGCGACGGGTTTCCGCAGCAGGGTGGCGTGAACAGCCTCTGCGGCCTGCGCATCCCCAATGCGGAGACCTTCGAACAGCTTTTCCCGATCCGTTTTGTGCGCCAGGAACTGCGCCGCGACGCCGCCGGCGCGGGCAAGTATCGCGGCGGGGCCGGCGGCGACTATGCCGTCGATATTTTCGCGCCGGTCCAGTACGCGTTTCGCGGCGAGGGCTATTCGATACCGACCGGCTTCGGCATGGGCGGTGGCGGCGACGGGGCCATGGGCAGCATGACGGTCACGCCCGAGGGTGAAGAGGGACTGACGCCTCCGACATACGGCGTGCGCCATATTGCGCCGTCGCGGCTGGAGATGCTGGCGCCGGGCGGCGGTGGCTGGGGCGACCCCCTGGAGCGCGACCCTGCGTTGGTATTGATGGACGTGAAGGACGGGATCGTCAGCGAGGCCAAGGCGCTGGAAGATTACGGTGTCGTTCTGAAAGACGGCGCGCTCGATTTTGCGGCGACGGAAGTGTGCCGCGCGGAACGAGGTAACTGAAAGGGAGGGCGGCAAGATGGCCCGCATCGCGATCGGCGGATTCAGTCACGAGACCAACTGCTTCGTGCCCATGCGCACCGACTATGCCTACTACGAAGCGGGCGGCGAGATGCCGCCGCTGGCCCGCCGCGAGGAGATCGTCGAGCGTGCGACGGGCTCGACATTCGGCATGTCGGGATTCCTGGACACCGTCGACCCGGCGCATGAACTTGTCCCGCTGATCTGGGGGCAGGGCGGTGCCGGCGGCTACATCACCGACGACTGCTTCGAGCGTATCGTCTGCGAACTGGTCGGAATGCTGTCCCAGGCGATGCCGGTCGACGCGGTCTATCTCGATCTGCATGGGGCTATGTGCTCGCTTACCCACGAGGATGCCGAGGGCGAAGTGCTCCGACGGGTGCGCGCCTGTGTCGGGCCGGACATTCCGGTCGTCGTCAGTCTCGACTACCACGCCAACATCAGCGAGGCGACCTGCGCACTCACCGATGGCATGGCGGTCTACCTGACCTACCCGCATATCGATCGGCAGGGCACCGGTAGCCGTGCCGCGCTGGTTATGCACCGCATTCTGGAAGAAGGAATTCCGGTCGGCCGGGCGATCCGACGCATCCCGTTCCTGCTGCCGCTCAATTTTCAGTGCACCCTGATCGAGCCGTCGAAGGGTATCGTCGACGCGTCGGTGGCCGGCGAAGGCGGCGAAATCCTCAACCTCTGCTACGCCGCGGGGTTCCCACCCTCCGACCTTTACGAGTGCGGTCCTGCTGTCGTCTGCCACGCCTACAGCCAGCCGGCGGCGGACGCGGCGGCGGATAAGCTGGCGGCGATGGTGATCGACCGCGAGAGCGATTTCGCCGAACCGCTCATGGAGCCGGACGAAGCGGTCGTCGAGGCGATGCGTATCGCGGAAACCGCGAATAGACCGGTCGTCCTTGCGGATACGCAGGACAATCCGGGCTGCGGCGGCACCTGCGATACGACGGGGCTGCTGGAAGCGCTCGTCCGGCACGACGCGCAAGGGGTGGCGATGTGCGTCATGTGGGACGCCGAGGCCGCCGCCGCGGCGTATGCGGCGGGCGAAGGGGCGGAGATTACGGTCGATCTCGGCGGTAAGCACGGACCCGAGGGTGTCGAACCGTTCCGTGGAACCTTTGTCGTATCGGCGCTATCTGACGGGCGGTTCGTAACGACGGGACGCAGCATTGGCGGCCGCCGCATCGATATCGGCCCGACCGCGTTACTGACCATCGGCGGCGTCAGTATCGTTACCGCCAGCAAGCGCATGCAGGCTTACGACCAGGACATTTTCCGGCATATAGGTGTCGCGCCCGAGAAACAGAAGATACTGGCGCTCAAGAGTACGTGCCATTTCCGTGCCGATTTCGACCCGATCGCGGAGAAGACCCTGGTGGTCGTCGCGCCGGGTGCGCACATCGTCGACTCGACGAAGTATCCGTTCCAGTTCCTGCGGGAGGGTGTGCGATTGTTGCCGGAAGGTCCGGCTTTCCAGGGCGGCCGTTGACGCCGATTCAGTCCGCGGCGGCTTGGCGTGCGTCCGCGGCATTCAGCAGCGTCTTCACAACCTTGCGTTTGAGGTCGATGCCGATGCCGCATTTACAGCCCGGACAGTCCCGGCAGGTGTCGAGACCGAGATCGACGGCGTTGTCGAGCGCCTTTTCCCGTTCGAATTCGGCCGCGACCGGGTCGAGATGGATCATCTGCAGTTTCAGCAACGAGAACGGGTTCCCCCAGCGGTAACCGTCTGCCGGATCGGGGTTCCCGTCCGCGAAGTTCCGGGCATGCATCGGGCAGTTGTCGAGACAGGCGTAACACTCGATACAGGCGGTCAGCGCATGATAGTCGTCGGGCGCTTCCAGGTTCAGGTCGTTGCCGTGTAAGCCGTCGGTCAGGCGGCCGCGCATCTGCCGTGCGACCCCGTCCCGGCGTACGACCAGGTCGGCAAGTACCGGCAATGTCGCGACCGGGCTAAGCCGGTCCCCTTCGCGGACCCGTGCGCGGCACGCAAGCCGGGGCCGGCCATTGATGTCGACGGTGCAGACGCCGCAATTGCGTGCCCGGCAACCATAGCGGAACGCCAGGTCCGGGACGCTGGTCGCCTGCGCCTGCAACAGGAGGTCGAGCACCATCGGCTTTTCGTCAGGATGGCGACGCTGATAATCGTAATTAAGGACGGATTCTTCGCCGTCGCGGTTCAGGACGATGTCGACCTTCAATAATTCGACCCTTCCGCCACCGCACCCGCATTGCTGCCCGGTGCGATCTCCGGCGCTTTGCCGTCCGGGCCGCCCATTGCGCCGAGATAGAATTTGAGAAGCTTTTTGTCGCGGGTATCGGAGGGCATCATCCGGAGCAGCTTGTTCTGCAGTTTGCGCCAGCGGTCCTTCGCCAGATAGACCAGTAGCCGGGTGAACGGCATCGACTCCCGCGCGGTGCGCCGCGCCTGCCAGAGGCGGCCGGCACCCTGCCATACGACGGTGGAATAGGGCTTGGCGAACGGCGAAATCTCCGGCGCGTCGAGCCGGACATGACCGCCCAGGCTGGCATCTCGTTCCTGCGCCGCCGCGGCGACCGCTTTAGCCACGTCGAGCATGTTTCGCAGTTCGACCCACTCGATGAAGGACTGGTTCCAGACCGCGTAGCCGGGGATGGCCACCCGGTCGAGCTTGCCTTCGAGATCGGCGCTCAACCCCTCCATCCGCGCCAAGCGCTCGCCAGCGCGGACCGGCCCGATACAGTCCCAGGCCTCGCGTTGCAGATCGGTCTTCAGCGCCGCCGCGGCGAATTCACCGGTCTGGCCGAAGCACGCCGCATTCTCTGCGAGCAGCGGCGCGAACAACGCATTTTCGGGTGACGCACGCTTCACATTCATGGAAAGAGCCGCCGCGGCGCGGCCGCTGCGCAAACCGAACACGACGTTCTCGCTGAGCGCCGTCGAACCCAGGCGATTGGCGCCGAACACGCCGCCCATCGCCTGACCGGCGGCGAACAGGCCGGAAATACCGCCCTTCGACGTGCCGTCGCCGACGGCCGAGGCGCCGTTTTCGTCGACGCAGATGCCGCCCATCATATAATGCGCCGCCGGGCGGACCTCCCAAGGTTCTTCGCAATTGGCGGCCTTTTTGCCAAGCGCCTGGCGGGCGTTCGAATAGGCGGTCGGCAGCGAGGTCTTGAGATAGCGCATGAAGTAGGGACCCGATTGCGGTCCCTCCGCATTCGCGGACATGTCCAGATAGGCGCCGCCGTTCTCGGTTCCGCGACCGTCAGCGACGGCGCGCATGATGGCAGAGGAACATTCGGCACGCGTGCGCAGATAGACGCCGTCCAGGATCACCTTTCCGTTCTTGTCGCGCAGCACGCCGAGGAAACTGGCTGTCGAGGGTTCGCCGATCAGCAGCCCTTCATAGGCCGGTGGCGAAGCGACGCAGAAGGGCAGGAACTGCACTTGCTCCATATCGATAAGGTCGGCCCCGGCGCGTCCGGCGATGGCGTAGGAATCGCCTGTATTGCCTCGCATCGCATCGGACTTCGGGAAGAACAGCGTTGCCAGCCCGCCGGCCGCGACGATTACGGTGGGCGCGCGCACCGCAACGAGAAGGCCGCGCGCTGCGTCGTATAGGATCCCGCCGGCGATGCGTTTCGCCGGCTCGCCTTCATCGTCGGTAAACATTTCGGTCACAAGGTCGAGAAACCAGCAATCCTCCAGATAGTCGATGCGTTCGCCCTGGACGACGGCGCTCCAATTGGCATGGCCGAGCGCGACACCGCTGTTCTTGTGGCGCACGGTGCGGCCCCTGGTATGGCCGCCCATCGGCAGCGGCATGGATTTTGGCGCACCGCGTTCCGGATTGATTTTCGGGCGCAACCCGCGCGTACGGTACCAGTCATAGGCGGTTTGGCTGTCTTCGGCGAATGCGTCGGTGATCGCCTTGACCTGCAGGTTGCCGCCGGCGACGCGTAGATTGTCCGACAGTTCCTGTGCGCTGTCGTCCTCCGCCCCCGAAGCGCGGACCGTTACGGCTCCTTCGGAAATTTTCGTGTCGGAGCAGCCTATCGGGTCCTTGGAAACTACAAGGACCCTCGCGCCTTCCTGTGCGGCGGCATGGGCGGCGGCGCTACCGGCTCCGCCGGAACCGACGACCACGACGTCGTAAGCGCGCCATTCCGTTTCGATTGCCATGTTCCGGTTTCGTAGAAATTAGTAGGAATACGCTTTGTAGATCTTGTCGATATCACCCTGCCATTGGTTCTCGTAGGCGTCCAACAATTCCTCGGCCAGCGTGATGCCGCTGTCCGCGGTCTCTTCGAGGATATCGAGGAACAGGGTTTCGTCCCGCTCCCGCCGGTCGAGACGGGCGCGGCTCGCGAGTCCCGCGCGCGCGATTTTCAAGACTTTCTTGGTAACGTCCTGCAATGTGCCGCCGCGGAACGGCGTTTTCAGGCCGAGGCGTGGTACTTCGGTGCGCAGAAATTCGCGCTCTTCTTCCGTCCAATCGCGGCATAGATCCCAGGCAGCGTCGAGCGCGGTCTGGTCATAGAGCAGGCCGACCCAAAGCGCGGGCAGCGCGCAGAGCCGGCCCCAGGGCCCGCCATCCGTACCGCGCATCTCGATATAATGCTTGAGACGCACTTCCGGGAAGGCCGTCGTCATATGGTCGGTCCAGTCGGCCATCGTTGGGAGCTGGCCCTCGAATCCGGCCAGTTCGCCATTCATATAGTCCTTGAAGGACAGGCCGCTGACGTCGAGGTAATTGCCGTCGCGGTAGATGAAGTACATCGGCACGTCGAGGATGTAGTCGATCCAACGTTCGAAGCCGAAACCGTCCTCGAAGATAAAGGGCAGCATGCCGCAGCGGTCCGGGTCGGTGTCGGTCCAGATATGGCTACGATAGCTGAGATAGCCGTTCGGCTTGCCTTCGCTGAAGGGCGAAGCGGCGAACAGCGCCGTGGCGACCGGCTGCAGCGCGACGCCGACCCGCATCTTCTTGATCATGTCGGCTTCGCTGTCGAAATCCAGATTGACTTGCACCGTACAGGTTCGCAGCATCATGTCGTGGCCGAGATTGCCCTTGGTCGGCATATAGGCACGCATGATCTTGTAGCGGCCCTTAGGCATCCAGTGGATGTCCTCGCGACGCCATTTCGGGTTGAAACCGAGGCCGATGACGCCGGCGCCGATCTCCTGGCACACCTCCTTGACCTGGTCGAGATGCTGGTTCACTTCGGCGCAGGTCTGGTGCACCGTTTCCACGGCCGCGCCGGACAGTTCGAACTGTCCACCCGGCTCCAAGGTCACCGAGGCGCCGTCCGAGGCCTTGAGCGCGATGACGTTCTCGCCTTCCTGGACGGGGTTCCAACCGAAGCGTTGCATCCCCTCCAGCAGGCCTCGAATCCCCGGCACGCCTTCATAGGCGAGCGGCCGGAAATTGCTCAGGTCGTAGGCGAACTTCTCGTGCTCGGTGCCGATGCGCCATTCAGCTTTCGGCGTACAGCCGCTTTCCAAGTCTTCGACGAGTTGCGCCTTGCTCGTGATGGGTGCGCTAGCCGGTTTCTGCAGTGCGGACATGAGCGTTAAGTATCCGGTTACGTTGTGCGTGTCGATGTTTCGTGAAATTCAGGTCGTCCGTCGCGCCAGTCCCCCAGGACGGCTTGCCAGCAGATCAGCGCCGCGATGGCTGCGGTCTCCGCACGCAATATGCGTGGGCCGAGGCTGACCGTTCTGGTGAATGGCAGCTTCCTGAGTTTGTTGAGTTCGGACGATTCGAAGCCTCCTTCGGGTCCGGTGAGAATACCCCATGCGCTGTCGCGCGGTGCGGCGCGCAGCACATTGTCGATCGGCTGCGCGGCCCCGTGTTCGGCGCATACCAGCAGATAGCGATCTTCAGGCCAATTTTCCAGTAAAAAAGTGTGCTTTTCTGCCGAGCGCACTTCGGGGACGGTTAGGCGTTCGCATTGTTCGGCCGCTTCGATGGCGTTGGCATTCATCCGGTCGAGATTGATCCGACCGGTGTTCGTGTTTGCCGTTTGCACTGGCTGCAGGACGGATGCGCCGAGCTCTACCGCCTTCTGGACCAGGAAATCGAGCGGTGCGCGCTTGAGCGGCGCGAACAAGAGCCAGGGTCCCGGCTCCGGCACTTGCAACCGGCGCTGATTTTGCGGCAGCAGTCCACCCGAACCTTTGTGCAGCACGTCAATCCGCGCCGACCATTCGCCGTCGCGGCCATTGAACAACAGGACGTCGTCGCCGACGTTGGCCCGCATCACGTTGCGCAGGTAGTGCGCCTGCGGCGCCGTCAACGGGATTGGCCGATCTCTCGCGAGATCCTGTTCGGTATAGAGCCGCATGCTTGTTTGTCGTCCCCCGTAACGGCAAGATTAGCCGATGGGTCCGTCCGCCGAAACCGAAAGCGCCAGCGACATAAGGTCCGACCATTGGGTCGACCGGCTCGCGCCATCACGCGTGCGGCCCTATTTGCGGCTGGCTCGGATTGACCGGCCGATCGGAACATGGCTGCTGCTGATCCCGTGCTGGTGGGGCGTCGCGCTGGCGACGGCCAGTCTGCCCGGTACGAGCTGGCCCGATGCGATCCTGTTCGTCCTGTTCGCGGTTGGCGCCTTGGTCATGCGCGGCGCCGGCTGTTGCTGGAACGATATCATGGACCGGGAGTTCGACGGCCGGGTCGCCCGTACGGCGCAACGTCCGATCCCCAGCGGCGACATTACCGTGCGCCAGGCTGTGATGTTCATGGGATTTTTGATGCTGATCGGGCTGCTGTGCCTGGTGCCGATCAACAGGTTCGCGGGTGCTGTCGCAATCGCCTCGTTGATCCTGGTCGTCATCTATCCGCTGATGAAACGGGTCACCTACTGGCCGCAATTCTTTCTCGGCCTCGCCTTCAATTGGGGCGTGCTGGTTGGTTGGGCGGCGGTAGTGGGCGATTTGGCGCTGCCGGCGGCGCTGCTCTATGCGGCGGGCATCGCCTGGACGCTCGGCTATGACACGATCTATGCGCATCAGGACAAGGAGGACGATGCGCTGATCGGCTTGAAATCGACGGCGCTCAAGTTCGGCGCGAATACGCGGCCTTGGCTCTGGGGTTTCTACACCGCGACGATTGCCCTGATGGCGGCGGCGGGATGGGCGGCCGGTCTCGCCTGGCCCTTCTACGCATTTATCGCCTTGGGCGCCGCGCAGCTTGCCTGGCAGGCCGCGATCCTCGACATCGACTCGCCCACCGATTGCCTCGCCAAGTTCCGCTCTAACCGGCTTTTTGGTTTCATCGTCCTGGTCGGGATGTTCGCGGGGTAGTCTCTGCAAAGCCTGCACAATCATATATAGTTAACGCCGAATTCAATCGCGTATTGGAGAGATTCGGGAGATTATTCGATGCCCTTCTTTTACAACTTCGACACGCCGTCGCTGCAGGAAGCGGGCGCCGCGTTCGATCGGGCGCGGACGGCGGCGAACCTGATCGAACTGCGTCAACAACTCGACGACGAGATACCGCAACGGCGGGTCTTCGAGAGCCTGCTGCTGGCGACATGGAACATTCAGGCGTTCGGCGCCTCCCAGCGTACCGAAGAAAGCCTGTGGTACATCGCCGAGATTCTAAGCCGTTTCGACCTGATCGCGGTTCAGGAGGTCAAGCGGGATCTGGGCGAGCTCGACCGCGTGTGCCGGCTGCTCGGCGGTTGGTGGCGCTATCTGGTGACCGATGCGTCGGAGGGCGACGGCGGCAACGACGAACGGCTCGCTTTCCTGTACGACACCCGCAAGGTTCGCTTCGGCGGCATGGCGGGCGAAGTGGTGCTGCCGCCGGTGCGGAATCAGAACGGCGACCTGATCAACCCGGACCAGATCGTGCGCACGCCCTATATCGCCGGCTTCAAGAGCGGTTGGTTCGATTTCATGCTGTCGACCGCTCATATCAAGTTCGGCGAGAACGAACGCGCCGACCCCATGCGACTCGCGGAAATCCGCGCCGTCGCGCGGTTCTTGGCCGCCCGGCTGACCCAGACCGGCGCCTGGTCGCGCAATCTGATCCTGCTCGGCGATTTCAATATCTTTGACAACCAAAGCCCGACATTCCAGGCGTTGACGGACGCCGGCTTTACCATCCCGGACGAAATCCAGGACCTGCCGGTCACCAATGTCGGCGCGCGGCCGCGAAAATACGACCAGATCGCCTTCCTGCTCGCCGACCAGGCCGCGGTCGTGCCGCTGAATGCCGGTGTGCTCGACTATTTCGAAACCATTTACAGCGACGCCAAGTTCCCGGACTATGAAGTAGGTCTGTTCAAGGCGGACGGTTCCGTGCCCTCGAACCGGCGCAGCTACTACCGCAACCATTGGCGCCGTCGGCAGATGTCCGACCATTTGCTGATGTGGGTCGAACTGCCGATCGAATTCGCCGGGGCTTACCTGACGGCGACGGCGAACGGGTGATGTCCGGGCTTAGCGCTGAGCGATCTCGTACGCCGCTGCAAATTGCACAGCATCGGTCATCAGTTCTTCGATGATTTTGCGCCGGTAGTCATCTTCCTCGATCAGACGCAGGATGAATTCGTCGAGGCTGTGTGCCGGGTCGATTCGTTCGTGCACATGGGCCAGCATCTGCGCCGTGTCGCGCGCGGGACGGCGACGGTATTGCGCCGGGACCTTGGCCAGCGCTACGCCGTCGCCCTCGTGCAGGACATGGCCGCGGCGGCTGAAATAGCCATGCACTGAAGCGAGCGTATCGCCGCCCTCCAGATTGAGCGCGATGCCGTCGAGCCTTCCGTAATGGTAATTGCCGTGGCTTAGTTCCGTCTCGTGCATGGCGGCGAGCTGGGAGTCGTCCAGCCAGTTGACGAACAGCGTGACCGTGGTGCCGGGGTCGCTTTGCAACATCGCTGGTACCGAGCCGTAGCGGGCGATATGGGCGGAATAGACGACATCGAATCCGGCCAGGCTGCAACGCTGCACCGGGATTTCCCATTCTTCGATGTGGCCGAACTTGCGGGTCAGTTGTTCCGGCGACTGGTTCGAGCCGACCGCCAGCACTGCTGTGCGGCCCGCTGTTTTTGCAGGATCGAAGGCGTGAACCCTTCCGTCGCGCCAGTGGTAGGAGCGGTCGGGGATCGCGTAAGGGTAACCGCGGGCGCGGGCGAGAGCGGCCTGCCGGTCGCTGGTGTCGGGGGCGTAGGCGGACATAAGCCCTTGAATAGACGACAATCGCAGCCTTGTCATTCATCGCGCTATGGTTAGTGTAGCGGCGCTATGCCGTACGGATCGCTGCGCGACTTCATCGCCCGCCTCGAAGCGGAAGACCGGCTGGTGCGGGTCAGCGCGCCAGTTTCGCCGGTGCTGGAGATGACCGAGATCCAGACACGCCTGCTTGCCGAAGGCGGCCCGGCGGTGCTGTTCGAGAATGTCGTGCGCGAAGACGGCACGCCCTACGATATGCCGGTGCTGGTCAATTTGTTCGGCACGGTGGAACGGGTCGCCTGGGGCATGGACCGCGTGCCGAACCAACTGCGCGAGGTCGGCGAGACCCTGGCCTTCCTGCGTCAGCCGGAACCGCCCGGCGGCTGGCGCGAGGCGCTCGGCATGCTGCCGCTCTTGAAAACCGTGATGGCGATGAAACCGCGCACCGGCGGATCCGCGCCGTGTCAGGAAATCGTGCTGCAGGGCGACGAGATCGATTTAGGGCGCTTGCCGATCCAGACCTGCTGGCCGGACGAACCGGCGCCGCTGATCACCTGGCCATTGGTCGTGACCCAGGGCCCCGATCCCGACGGCAGCCGGGCCGACAATTTCAATCTCGGCATCTACCGCATGCAGGTGACCGGGCGCGACACGACCCTGATGCGCTGGCTGCAGCACCGCGGCGGAGCGCAGCACCATGCGCGCTGGAAGTCCGAGAAATCGGAACCGCTGCCGGCCGCCGTGGTGATCGGTGCCGATCCGGGCACCTTGCTGGCGGCGGTGACGCCGGTGCCGGACACCCTGTCGGAATACCAGTTCGCGGGCCTGCTGCGCGGCCAGAAGCTCGATCTGGTGGACTGCAAGACCGTGCCGCTCAAGGTCCCGGCGGAAGCGGAGATCGTGCTGGAGGGCGAGGTCTCGCTCGACGATTACGGCGATGAGGGCCCCTATGGCGACCACACGGGTTACTACAACGCCGTCGAACGCTTCCCCGTGTTCCGGATAAAAGCCGTGACCATGCGGCGCGACCCGATCTACCTGTCGACTTTCACCGGACGGCCGCCGGACGAACCCTCGGTGCTGGGCGAGGCGCTGAACGAGGTTTTCGTGCCGCTGCTGCAGCAGCAGTTCCCGGAGATCGTCGATTTCTGGCTGCCGCCCGAGGGCTGCTCCTACCGCATCGCCGTGTTGTCGATCAAGAAGGCCTACCCCGGCCACGCCAAGCGGATGATGATGGGCGTGTGGTCCTATCTGCGCCAGTTCAGCTACACGAAATGGGTCATCGTCGTCGACCATGACATCAATGCGCGCGACTGGAAGGACGTGATGTGGGCGATCTCGACCCGCATGGATCCCGCGCGGGATATCACGGTCGTCGAAGGCACACCGATCGACTATCTCGACTTCGCCAGCCCGGAAAGCGGCCTCGGCTCCAAGATCGGCCTCGACGCCACCAACAAATGGTCACCGGAGACCAAGCGGGAGTGGGGCGAGACGCTGCGCATGAGCGACGACGTGGTCGAGAAGGTCGACGCAATGTGGCAGGATTTGGGGTTGCCGGGGAATGGCAAGGCGATTTGGCGGTAACGCCTATTCTATTTCGAAGAGAGCGTCGATATCCCGCGCGCCGTGCAGAACCCTGACGATCTCAAGAATTTCCTGACGCGGACGGTAGAATATTACGTACTGACCGACGGGGAAGCTTCGTAGGTCTGTAATCAGTTCGGGTCTGGAGCGTCCGATTTCCGGGTTTGCAAGGAGCGACCCACATTTTTCGCGGAGTGTTCTTACAAATGACGCAGCTGCGTTCGGATCGTCGCGCTCGATGTAGGCGCCAATATTGATGAGATCGTTCTCTGCTTCCGGGCGAAAGCGCAGGATCATTTTCTGCCGAAACGAGCTTCGAGTTTAGCGAACGTTTCGGCGGCATCGATCGATGGTCGCGGATCGTCGAGCGATTTCTGTAGCTCCGACCGTAGCCAATCCAGTTTCTGTTCCTTCAGCGTCTCTTTTTCTTTTAGTAGGCGAAGAGCTTCGCGAATGACTTCGCTGTTCGACGCGTAAATGCCGGAGGAGACTTTATCCCGCACGAGCCGTGCCAATTCTTCTGGCAGCGTAATGCTCAATTTTTCGACCTGCATACCCAAACCTACACGATTAGAATAGAGTGCAAAAAGTAGGATTTTATCCTACTAAAAATCGTCGGTTGACCCAACCCCCGGATATCCTTACTTTCCCGGCCATGGTTACGTATCAGGGAACGACGCTTCTGCGACTTACGCGCCCGGCCGCCTAGCGCGCGCCGGGTATTGCCGTATCCGCAGTTCCGTTACCCTGTTGAAAGATCGAACCATGTTATCCACCACATCCGTATTCCGAGTCTCGCGCTCCGGCTTTGGCACGTCCGCGCTTCTATGCCTGCGACTTAACGGCGGTCGCCGGGCCTGAGCGGCTGCCGGCGGCCGTATACGCGCCGCGAAACCTTTGTAGAATTTGGAATATCCCCGCCCTATAAATGCGGCGGGCAGCGTGGAGAAGACAGATGCCGAAGAAAATGCCTTTCGAAAAATACGAACCGTTCGAGCCGATACGCTTGAACGACCGGACTTGGCCCGACGCGGTCATCACCAAGGCGCCGATCTGGTGCAGCGTCGATTTGCGCGACGGCAACCAGGCGCTCATTTCGCCGATGGACAGCGAGCGCAAGAAGCGCATGTTCCTCACCCTGGTCGAGATGGGCTTCAAGGAGATCGAGGTCGGCTTTCCCGCCGCCTCGCAAATGGATTTCGACTTCGTGCGCATGCTCGTAGAGGACGACCTGATCCCCGACGATGTGGTCATTCAGGTTCTGACCCAGGCGCGCGAGGAACTGATCCGCCGGACCTACGAGTCGATCGAAGGCGCCAAGCAGGCGATCGTCCACCTCTACAACTCGACCTCGACCCTGCAGCGTCGGGTCGTGTTCGGGTTGGATAAAGACGGGATCACCAAGATCGCGACGGACGGCGCGGAGCTCGTTCACGAATTGGCGGGCCAGACCGACACCAAGATCATCTACGAATATTCGCCGGAGAGTTTCACCGGGACGGAACTCGACTACGCCGTCGAGGTCTGCGAGGCAGTCATGGACGTCTACCAGCCGACGCCGGAGAACAAGATCATCCTCAACCTGCCGGCCACGGTCGAGATGGCGACGCCGAATATTTACGCCGACCAGATCGAATGGTTCCTGCGCAATATCAAGAACCGCGAGTCGGTGATCCTCAGCCTGCATCCGCACAACGACCGGGGCACCGGCGTGGCGGCCGCCGAACTCGGCGTCATGGCCGGCGCCGACCGGGTCGAGGGGACCCTGTTCGGCAATGGCGAACGGACTGGCAATGTCGACGTCATCTCGCTCGGCATGAACATGTTCAGCCAGGGCGTCGATCCCGAGCTGGACATGACCGACTTGAACTCCCTCGTGCGCGTCGCCGAGCATTGCAACCAGCTGCCGGTGCATCCGCGCCACCCCTGGGCGGGCGAACTGGTCTTCACGGCCTTTTCCGGATCGCATCAGGACGCGATCAAGAAGGGCATGGCGGCGATCGGCGAGAGCAACAGCGGTATTTGGGAAGTCCCCTACCTGCCGATCGATCCGCAGGATGTCGGCAGCACCTACGAGGCGGTCATCCGCATCAACAGCCAGTCCGGCAAGGGCGGCGTCGCCTATATCCTCGAACAGGATTACGGCTTCGTTCTGCCGCGCCGCCTGCAGATCGAGTTCAGCCAGGTCATCCAGCTGATCACCGACGACACCGGCGACGAGATCATGGCCGAGGATATCTGGGAGGCTTTCCAGCAGGAATATCTGAACGCCAGCGCACCGTTCGACTTCGTCGAGCACCGCACGGTGCCCGATACACATGCCTCGGAACGGCGCAACATGACCGCGGTCGTGCGGGTCGACGGGGCCGAGCAGGTGATTTCCGGCAAGGGCAACGGCCCGATCGATTCCTATGTCGATGCGCTGAAAAGCCAGTGCAATGTCGACTTCAAGGTCATCGATTACCGCGAGCGCGCCATCGGCGCGGGCGCGGACGCGCGGGCCGTCGCCTATGTCGAGATCGAGACGACGGAAGGCGCCCTGTTCGGCGTCGGCGAGCATGTCAACATCGTCACCGCGTCACTCCGCGCGGTGACCAGCGCGGTCAACCGGGCGATCCGCATGGGACGCGGCGTCCGGACGGAAAGCAGCGACACTAGCGCGGCTTAGCAATAAATTTCGGGTCTCGCCGGTCACTCGTTTTCGG
>CAYLTU010000110.1:0-17354 GCA_964386465.1 uncultured Rhodospirillaceae bacterium | reverse complement strand
CAGCGTCCTGGAACGGTGTTCCCTGCACCGACGCCCCCCGTTGGCCGTCCTCCAGACCATGTCCGCCGTTTCCATGCCAGCTTCATGCCCTGGCTTACGATCTCGCCAACTTCATGCGCACTTTGGCTCCGCCAGAAGAGGTGGAGCATTGGTCGCTGACGACAAAATTGGTCAAGTGGGCTTCCAACGACGGCCAGATCACCAAATCGAAACCGTCAGATGTCCGCGGAGCAAGATTCCTTCCATCAGCGACGGGATTTGGCCACGATTGGCTTCGATTTAAGCGTTATCTGGGAAATGTCGGTTTAGATAATCATCTCAAGCCGCTTTTGATCGGTCGCGGAAACCGTGAATGAAATTCCTGTACGCATGGAGAATAATTGCAAATCATCATTCCGCTGGGAATCCCAATTCGGACTCTTTTGTTCCGCTCGAGCCACTAGCGGCCGAAATCGCACGGGACAGCAGCACTGTCGGAATTCTTTACACAATTTGACTTTGCCCTTGGCATGTTCGATAGTAAGTCATTGATTTCATTTAACACGAAAATTTTGCATGAATTTTGCGTGAGCGACAGTATCAATTGGTTCATGATTAAGGAGAGGCAACATGGCTAAGTCACGCAACAACCGATGGTCGATGTTGGTAGCCGTTGCGATCGGTTGTTTTTTTATGGCCGAATCCGCCACAGCCGGGGTCATCACGTTTTTCACCGACCGGACGACGTGGGTAACTGCGGCGACCGACGCCGGCCTTTTGGTTACCATCGACGATTTTTCGAGTGAGCCGGCCGCCTATCCGGATCTGACCGTCGGCGGCATCGACTTTACCGTAAGTATATGAGAAGGCATTCCCTACGACGGCGTCAATGAACGCATCGGATATACCATCGGCGGCGGCCGCACGTTGAATCTGGATTTCACGGGTGGATCCGCTTCGCTGTTCGGCTTCGGCGTGGATTTGGGACCACAGGTCGGCAACGTCGGGACCACCGATGTCGACGGGGTCGACATCGCGGATGGCATCCTCGGTCCCGCTGGCCATTTCGTGGGTCTGCTTGGCACCGCCGCATTCGACCCGGCGAACCCGTTTCCCTCGAACCCGGCGCTTTCGGGCGGACTGGAGTTTGGCACCTCGGGCCTGGGTCCGAATGTCTATCTCGACAACCTGTCGGTGGCGACCGGGGCACGGGCGATACCGGAGCCCAGTACCTTTGTCTTGCTCGGCCTCTCTCTGGCGGGCTTCGCCTGCGCCCGACGGAAACGAAAGGCTCGCTCGCTGTAGGGCTGAGACTGTTTTTGGCAATGGCAAAAGTGCGTTGACAGGCCTCGTCGGCCGGCGCATCGAAGTGTCGGAATTCTTTACAGTCCGCGGCCGCCGTGCTGGAAAACTTCTAACCCCCTGATTCTTCGATTGGAATTGCGGTACAACCCGTGATTTAGCGACCCAGCGGGTGTCGGAATTCTTTACACATCGGCTGCGTGCCTGTGGATAAAAAATATTAACGTTTTGTTAAATAACGATTAATCGCGTTGGTATGATTTTTGCCCGTTTTCTTGTGCCGGCGACGATTTGCAATAGGCGCCGGTGACGTGGAGGGGCAACGACGCGTCTGAATCAATTTGGAGTAACACTATGTTTAATCTTAAAAATATTGGACGTACCGCGGTGGCGCTGTTCCTGGGCGCCGGTTTGTACGTTTCCGCGGGTTTCGATGACGCTGCGGCAGGCGGAGCGCCGCCTGGGCCAGCCGGATTGATCCATTCGGAAGGTGGATTCGATTTTTCACTACTTGATTTCGGCGACGGCGACACGCCGTTTTTCGTCGGCCCCGGTGGACCTGGCCTCGGTGGTTCCGGCGTGCTTGGCATGTGCCCAGGTTGTTTTGATGGTACGCCGAACTTCCTGTCGATCACGCGACCCGACGGCGCGCCGTTCACCATGATTAGCCTCGTCGGCGCGGCCTTCGGCTTCGAAGATGGGCCTGAGGGACCTAGTATATTGGACTTCCCGGACGGCGTCGATTTTGCGGTTTCACCCTTTCCGGATCCGGCCACGCCCGCGATGGGTTTGTTGGCGTTCGGAGTGTTCGAGACTCATTTCCTGGAAACGCCTTTCGCTCCGGAGCTGTTCGTGTTCTCGCCGGATCCGATGGATCCCATCGAAGCGGAAGACTGCCTGTGCTTCGATAGCATGACGTTCCTGGTCGATTTCGGACCTGGCCCGTCTGCCGTGCCCGAAGGCAGCACGATCGCGGAGATCACGGTGACCTTCGGTGCGGTTCCGGAACCGGCTATGGTTTCCGTGCTCGGTCTCGGCCTCGTCGGTTTGGCATTGATGCGCCGTCGTCGGCAGACTCTACGGTCGTAACGCGACGTATCAGAAGTAACGCGAAGGGGCGGCTCTTGGGCCGCCCCTTTTGCATGCCGGATCGCTACTCCGCCTTCTGCCAGTACTCGACATCTTGGCCGATGGCTAAATCGTTGTCGTCATGGCGGTTGCCGCCCCGCACCGGTTTGATGGGCAGCGTGCGCCACTCGAACTTGCTGAGCGGCAGGTTGAAGTCGCGGTGCGGGCAGGAAGGCGCCGGCTTATATCGCATCGCTTATCCCGCGCGGCGTCGGTCGGGAGCTGTTCGAGGCCGATCCGTGCACGATGACAACATTGCCCATCGAAGTGTCGGGATTCTTTACAATCCGCGGCCGCCGGGCTCGAAAACTTCTAACGCCCTGATTCTTCGATTGGAATTGCGGTGCAACCCGTGGTTTAGCGACCCAGCGGGTGTCGGAATTCTTTACACATCGGCTGCGTGCCTTTGGATAAAAAATATTAACATATTGTTAAATAACGATTAATCGCGTTGGTATGATTTTTGCGTATTTACTTATGCAGGAGCCGATTTGCAATAGGCGCCGGTGACGTGGAGGGGCAACGACGCGTCTGAATCAATTTTGGAGTAACACTATGTTTAAACTTAAAAATATTGGACGTACCGCGGTGGCGCTGTTTCTGGGCGCCGGTTTGTACGTTTCCGCGGGTATCGATGACGCCGCGGCAATCGTAGGGCCGCCTGCACTGATCCATTCGGAAGGCGGTTTTGACTTTTCGATACTTGATTTCACCGACGGCGTCACGCCGTTTGAAATGATCGGTGGATCCTTCTTCGGTGCTTCCGGCGTTCTTGCCATGTGCCCGGGTTGTTTTGATGGTGCGCCTAACTTCCTGTCGATCACGCGCCCCGACGGCGAGCTGTTCAGCATGATTGGTCTCGTCGGCGCTTCGACCGGCTCCGGTCCTGAGCCTGTGGGACCAGCGCCAGCAGATTTCCCGTTCGGCGTCGATTTTGCGGTTTCATCGGTTCCGGATCCGGCCACGCCCGCGATGGGTTTGTTGGCGTTCGGAGTGTTCGAGACTCATTTCGTGGAAACGCCTTTCGCTCCGGAACTGTTCGTGTTCTCGCCGGATCTGATCGATTCGGTCGAATCGGAAGACTGCCTGTGCTTCGACAGCATGACGTTCCTGGTCGATTTCGGACCTCGCACGACTGCCGGGCCCGAAGGCAGCACGATCGCGGAGATCACGGTGACGTTCGGCGCCGTGCCGGAACCGGCCGCGTTTTCGTTGCTCGGTCTCGGTCTCGTCGGATTGGCGTTGATGCGCCGTCGTCGGCAGACTCTAAGCTCGTAACGCGACGCATCCGAAGTAACGCGAAGGGGCGGCTCTTGGGCCGCCCCTTTTGCGTGGGCACGCGGGGCAATATCGACGGCATGCGCTTCGGTGCGGACATCGCGGATGCGCCAAAGCTTTATCGCTGTTAAGGGAAGCCTTCGGTAGACGATATGCAGTAGAATGGCGGCCTCGCGCCCTACAGGGGATTCTTTGAAATGATCCCGCTCAGACCCTCGGCGATCCTACCGACCCACGAAGTCACCAATATGCCGCCGCATCTGGGCGACCAGGACCTGTGGCGGGACGATACGGTGCTGAGGGAGACCGTCGCGCGCGAAGGTGCGGGCTGGGCGGAACCGCAATTGGCGGCGCTTGGTAAAGTCATGGGCGCGGTGGATACCTTCGAGTTGGGCGACCTTGCGAACCGGTACGCGCCCGAACTCAAACCGTTCGACCGCTACGGCATGCGCATCGATCAGGTCGAATTTCATCCGGCCTATCACGAGTTGATGGGCCTCGCGATCGAGAACGAGTTGCCCAGCTTCGCCTGGAACCATCCGCAGCCTGGCGGGCAGGTCGGGCATGCCGGACTGACCTATATGTTCAGCCAGGCCGAAGGCGGTGTCATGTGCCCGATGGCGATGACCTATTCCGTGATACCGGCCCTGCGCGGGACGCCGGCGATCGCCGACGAATGGATCCCCCGCCTGCTGTCGAAATCGTACGACCGGCGGGACATTCCGGTGACCGAGAAATCGGGTGCGACGATCGGCATGTTCATGACCGAGAAGCAGGGCGGCTCGGACGTGCGCAGCAACACCACGCGGGCCGGGCCAATTGGCGCCGCGACGGGGCAGGGGGCGGCCTACCGGCTGACCGGGCACAAGTTCTTCTGCTCGGCGCCGATGTGCGATGCCTTCCTGGCGCTGGCCTATGTGGAGGGCCGCCTGTCCTGTTTCCTGGTGCCGCGCTGGACGCCGGACGGCGAACGCAACCGCCTGTTCATCCAGCGCCTCAAGGACAAGCTCGGCAACCGGTCCAACGCCTCTTCCGAGATCGAGCTTCAGGACACCTGGGGTGTCATGGTCGGGCCCGAGGGAAGGGGTATCCGGACCATCATCGATATGGTCCAGGGCAACCGCTACTACTGCGCGGCGAGTTCCGCCGGTCTGATGCGCCAGGGGCTGGTCCAGGCGCTGCACCATACCGCGCACCGGTCGGCCTTCCAGAAACGGCTGGTGCAACAGCCGCTGATGCGCAACGTGCTGGCGGACCTGGCGCTCGAAGCCGAGGCGGCGCTGGCCCTCACCCTGCGCATCGGCCGCGCGATGGACGAAGCGGAGACGGATCCGGCGGCGGCGGCCCTGGCCCGCATCGGCACCGCGATCGCGAAGTATTGGGTCTGCAAGCGTGCCCCCGGGCATGTCGGCGAGGCGTTGGAATGCCATGGCGGGCCCGGCTATATCGAGGAATCGATTCTGCCGCGCCTGTACCGCGAAGCGCCAATCAACAGCATCTGGGAAGGCTCCGGCAACGTCATGTGCCTGGATGTCCTGCGCGCGATGGCCCGGGAGGAAGCCGCCGGTCCGGCGATCCTTGCCGAGCTGGACGCGGCGGGCGGCGGCAACCGGTTGCTGGACGCCGCCACCGATAGGCTCAAGGACGCGCTCGCGGACAAGGCGGATTTGGAGCTTCGCGCGCGCCATCTGACCGAGTCGATGGCCGTTGCCCTGCAAGGCGCGCTGTTGGTGCGCCATGCACCGGCGGCGGTAGCGGACGCCTTCTGCGCGTCTCGTCTCGGCGACCGCTGGACGGGCGCCTATGGCGCATTGCCGGCAGCGGTCGATTTCGAGGCGGTTATCGAGCGGGCGCGGCCGGCCTTCTTGAGCGCCTAATCCACTAGTTCCGGAATGACCCAGAGCGGCGCGGCGCCGCGCGCCACGCGCTGCACGTTGTCGAAGGCGTTTCGCACGCGCGCCTTGTTGCTTTCGTAGGTCGGACCCGCCATGTGCGCCGTCAGGGTCACGTTGTCGAGGCCGAACAGCGGATTGTCGGGCTCCGGCGGCTCCTGGTCGAACACGTCGAGGCCCGCCGCCGCGATGCCGCCCGAGGTCAGCGCCTCGTGCAGCGCCGCCTCGTCGATCACCGGGCCGCGTGCCGTGTTGACGATGATCGCGGTCTCCTTCATCAGCCCCAGTTCCTCCGCGCCGATCAAATGGCGCGTCGAGTCGTTCAGCGGCGTGTGCAGGGTAATGACATCCGCCTCGCGCAGCATCTCCCTTAGCAGCCGGAAGCGGACGCCGAGCGAATCCTCCTGGTCTTCGGTCAGCCGCGCGATGTCGTAATACAGAACCTCCATCCCGAACGCCTTGGCCAGCCTGGCCGTCTTTTTGCCGATCGTGCCGAGACCGACGATGCCGAGGGTGCGGCCGCGCAGCTCGTGCAGTTCCGGCGTGCTGTTGCCGCGCCAGTTGCCGGCGGTCACGGTGCGGTGCTGATAGACCAGCTGGCGCGAGACGGCGAGCATCAGCAGCAGCGCGTGCTCGGACACGGCGACGGAATTGGCGCCGCCATTGTTGCAGATCGGGACCCCCGCCTTGCGCGCCGAGGCGATGTCGGCGCGGTCGTAGCCCGCGCTGAGCAACTGGATGAGCTTCAGCTTGGGGCCGGTCTGGAACAGTTCGTCATCGACCAGCCCGTCGACGAAACCGACAAGATACTCCGCCGCCTGCATCGCCTCGTTGTACTCGGCGCTGCGCGCCGGCACGATGGCAAGCTCGAACCCCGTTGGCGCCATTTCGCGCGCCCGGTCGGCGGCGACGGGAAAATCGGTCACGAAGACGATCCTGGGATCCATGGTTCCTCCAAAGCGAATATGCCGTTCGGTCTGATTGCGGCCGGAAGTCAACAGGACCGAGCCGCCCCGGTCAACCGGTCGCCGCGGAATAGGGGATGCGGTAGTTTGCAGGCTATAATTCGGCGTCAATGCTTGGGGACACGATGATGAAGAAACTCACGGCCGAACAGGTGGTCGATTACCGGCGCGACGGGTTCCTCGCGGCACAAACGGCTCTGGATGTGGACGAAATCGTACGGTACCGCGCCGCCCTCGAAGCGCACGAGGCGGTCTATGCCGGATATCAGACCGGCTATGAGGAGCAGTTGGCGCTGCTGGCGGAAGGCTAGGCGGGTTCCGCCTTCCGACTTTTCGGACTGAATTCGAACCCCGCAGGCTTTTGGAGAGTGCATATGCCGATCGAAACCGTCGCGATCCTGATGCCGGGCGACATGGGCCATGGCTGTGCCGCGGCCTTTCGCGAACACGGGTTCCGGGTGATCACCGATCTGACCGGCCGCAGCGCGCGGACCCTCGGCCTCGCGGAAACTGCCGGAATCGAAGACGCCGGGTCGCTGTCCGGGGTCGTCGAACAGGCGGACCTGGTCCTCTCCATCCTGCCGCCGGAATCGGCCGTGGCTCAGGCGAAGGCGGTCGCCGATGCGATGATCGCCGCGGATTGCCGGCCGCCCTACGCGGATTGCAACGCCATCGCACCGGCGACAACGAAGCGGGTAGGCGCCGAGATCGAACGGGCCGGCGCGCCCTATATCGACGGCGGCATCATCGGCGCCAACCCGGTCAAGGCTAACGGCGGCACGCGCTTCTATGTCAGCGGTCCCGACACGGCGCCGATCGAGGCGCTCCATGGCAAGGGCGTGATCGTCCGCCCGCTCGGTCCGGAGATCGGCCGCGCCTCGGCGATGAAGATGGTCTACGCCAGCGCCACCAAGGGGACCTTCTCGCTGCACGCCGCGACCCTGACCGCGGCGCACGCGCTGGGCCTGACGGACGTCTATCTGGAAGAGATCGGCGCCAGCAACCCGCAGATGCACGCCGCCATGGGGGCCAAGGTGCCGCGCATTCCGCTCGATGCCGGCCGCTGGCTTGGCGAGATGCACGAGATCGCCCGGACCTTCGCCGACGCAGGCGTAACACCGAAATTTCACGAGGGCGCGGCCGATATCATGGCGCTGGCCGACCGCACCCCGATCGCCGCCGAGACCCGGGAAACGGTCGACGAGAGCCGGTCGCTGGAGGCGGTGCTCGACATGTACGTGGCGGCCCTGCAGGCGATGAAGCCCGCGGCCGAGTAGGGGCGGCCGTGAATTTTTAGAATTCACTGCCGTCCACCCCCACCTTAATCCTCCCCCATCAAGGGGGAGGAGATTAAAAGATCGATATGAAACACTGTCCCTTCCCCCCTGGTAGAGACCTCTGCGAAATACTACAACCGAAATCGTTTCTCCCCCCATCCTAACCCTAAAATGCCTTTGATGGACATTTCAGCCCGTAAGGGGGGGAAGGGAAAACAAGCCAAATCAACAAGTTATTCCCTCCCCATCGATGGGGGAGGGTTAGGGTGGGGGTGGACGGAGACCACTTTCGCCATTTTGCAGAGGTATCCTAGTGGGGGAAGGTTAGGATGGGGGGGAGGCGTCGATGTCGCCGTCCCAATGGTTTCTGAGGCGTACCATCAGCGGCGGTACAAGTTTGTTGGTGCCTTAAGAATTATCCTTCCGCGCACGGACTTCGGCGAACACGTCGACCGGGCCGGCGTTCGGCAAGCCGACGGCCAACGCCACCGCATCCACGTCCGCCCGCAGGAACGGATTGGTCGCTTTCTCCACGCCGAGCAGCGACGGCACGGTGCGTTCGTTCGCCGCACGCAAAGCGTCGATCTCCGCCGCGCGGTCGACCAGCGCCTGATTGTCCGTCTCGATGGTCACCGCGAAGTGGGCGTTGGACTGGGTGTATTCGTGCGCACAGAAAACCCGGGTCGCGTCGGGCAGGGCGCGCAGCTTGGTGAGCGAGCTCCACATCTGGTCGGCCGTGCCTTCGAACACGCGTCCGCAGCCGAGCGCGAACAGGGTATCGCCGCAGAACAATGCTTCGCTGTCGGCGAACCAGAAGGCGATATGCCCATTCGTATGGCCCGGCACGTCGAACACCTGGGCGCCGGCGTCGCCGAACGCGTAGTCGTCGCCGTCGCCGACCTGGACATCGATGCCGGGGATCCGCGCATGGTCGGTGCGTGCGCCGACGATCGTGCAGCCGTACTTCGCCTTCAGTTCCAGATTGCCGCCGGTGTGGTCGCCGTGATGATGCGTGTTCAGGATATGGGTGAGCTGCCAGCCGCGGCGGTCGAGCTCGTCCAACACCGGCCCCGCATCCGACGGATCGACGACGCCGACGCAGCCTTGTCCGGGGTCACGGAGCAGATAGACGTAATTATCATCGCGTGTGGGAATCTGGACGATGTCGAGGACGGTCATGGGGCGTAGCTTTCGGTGGTGGCAACTGGCGGACAGCCTAGCAAGACGCCGTGCGGCGGCCAAGCGTTTGGGGGGTGTTTCTTGGAGAACTGAAAACGCGCTTAAAGCACGACAAACACCCCACACCTACCCCAACACCATCCCCTGATAACCCGCCGCGGCGACCTCGTCGCATTTGTCGCGGTAGGCGGGGGCGCCGCCGGCATAGAGCAGTACGGTGCGCTGGTCGCGGCCCGGCAGGTTGGAGTTGATGCCGGTGAACCAGGAGTCGGTCTTGGAAAACAGCATGCGGTCCGCCATGAGGTGGACGTGCGCGGTCCATTCTTCCTCGGCCTGCGCGGTGGTTTCGATACGGTTGTAACCCTCGTCCCGCGCATGGCGCAGCAGATCGGTCATCCAATCGACGTTCTGCTCGATACAGCGCGGGATGTTGCAGAAGCTGGCCGCGTTGTGCGGGCCGACCAGGGTGAACATGTTGGGGAAGCCCTCGATCTGCAATCCCAGGAAGGTGCGCACGCCACCGGCCCATTTATCCTTCAGTTTGCGGCCGCCGACGCCGCGGAAGTCGATCTGCTCGTAGCCGCCGGTGACCGCGTCGAAGCCGGTAGCGAAGATGATCATGTCGAAATCGAACGACTCGTCGCCGGTCTCGATGCCGGCCGGCGTGATGCGGGTGATCGGCGTCTCGTGCAGGTCGACTAGCCGGACATTGTCCTGGTTGTAGACCTCGTAATAGCGGGTCTCCAACGGCACGCGTCTGGTGCCGAAGCCGTGGTTGGTCGGGATCAGCTTCTCCGCGACAACCGGATCGTCGACCCGTTCGCGGATCTTGCGCGCCGCGAATTCGCTCATCGTCGCGTTCGCCCGTTCGTCAACCAGCATGTCGCGGAAATTACCCATCCAGATGCCGAAACCGGGTTCGCCATAGAGTTTTTCATAGAACGCTTCACGCTCCTCGGGCGGAGTTTGCAGCGCGCGGCGATGGTCGGCATCGTGCATGAAGCCGGCGAAGGAGGCGCGGCATATGGCGAAGATTTCGGGGTATTTTTCCTTTATTTCACGCTGCTCTTCCTCGGTGATCGGCCTGTTATGCAGCGGCGCGCACCAGTTCGGCGTGCGCTGGAAGACGGTCAGCTGGCCGGCGGTCTTGGCGACCTCCTGAATGGTCTGTACGCCGGTGGCGCCGGTGCCGATCACGGCGACGCGCTTGCCTTCGAAGCCGATCGGCCGATGCGGCCAGGTGCCGGTGTGGTAGGCCTCGCCCTCGAAGTCGTCGACGCCGTCAATGGCGGGCATCATCGGTTTTGCGAATACGCCGATCGCGGTGATCAGAAAACGGCCCTTAACCTTTCGTCCTTCCTCGGTCTCGACCTTCCAGACATCGTTGTCGTCGTCGAAATGCGCCGACCGCACCGTGCTGTTGAAATCCATGTCGCGGCGCAAATCGAACTTGTCGGCGACGAAGTTGCAGTAGCGCAGGGTTTCGGGCTGGGGCGCGAAATGCTCCGCCCATTCCCATTCCTCAAGCAGTTCCTCGGAGAAGGAATAGCCGTAGCTGTAGCTTTCGGAATCGAAGCGCGCGCCCGGATAGCGGTTCCAGTACCAGGTACCGCCGACATCGGTACCCGCCTCGATCACGCGCGCCGTCATGCCGAGCTCGCGCAAGCGGTGCAGCATGTACATGCCGGAGATTCCGGCCCCGATGATGACCACGTCGTAATCCGCGTCCTGGCGTTGCGCCGCTTCGTCCGTCATATCCATATACCTCGATTGAACAGAGGATTCGGTAGCCGACGGGACCCACGAGCGCAAGACCATGGATGGTCGCAGGCAATCGACGCGCCGCTGTACGACGGCTAGTATTCCGGTTCGGAGATCGCCCGTTATAGGCGGAGGGGAAAGCGATGACGCCGTTCGAACTGGCCGAGCCCGAGAGCCTGAAAGACGCGGTCGCGCTGCTCGATCCGTCGGATACCGATATCCGCCCGATCGCGGGCGGGACGGCGTTGATGCTGATGATGAAGTCGGGTCTGTTCGAGCCGCAGCGGTTGGTCAGCCTGCGCGGGATAGAAGCGCGTTATTCGGAAATCGCAACCACCGATGACGGAGGCTTGCGGATCGGTGCGATGGTGCCGCTCGCGGCACTGGAGAAATCGGAAGCGGTTGCAGACGCAGCACCCGTGATTACGCGGTCAATGCGCCGGCTGTCGAATGTACGGGTGCGCAACGTCGCACGGCTGGGCGGGCATTTGGCACATGGCGATCCGCATCTCGACCTGCCACCCGTGTTGATCGCGCTGGACGCGTCGGTCGCTATCGTCGGGCCTTTCGGCGAGCGAACGATAGCGATGGAAGATTTGTTCCAGGGCTATCTGGAAACCGCTTTGGCGCCGGATGAGCTGATCGCCGAAATCGTCATTCCGAGGCAAGCGGGTCGTCGCGCCGCGTATCTCAAACATACGACCCGATCTGCGGACGATTGGCCCGCGCTGGGCATTGCGGTCTCGCTGGAACTCGCGGGCGATACGGTCGCCGTCGCCCGGATCGCCATCGGCGCGGCGACGGATACGCCACGGCGGCTCACGACGGTCGAGGCGGTGCTCGATGGACGAAGCCTCGACGATGCGGCATTGCGGGACGCCGGCGACGCCGCCGCAAGCGAAGCGGAGGTGCACAGCGATGCGCGCGGCTCGGCGGCCTACAAGCGGGAGCTGATCCGCGTCTTCACCGGCCGCGCGATCCGGCAGGCGGCGGGGAGCATAGGCTGATGGCGGAAACATCAACGACGACCGTCGGCCGCTCCTACGGGCGGATGGAAGGCCGGGCCAAGGTCACCGGCCGGGCCGACTACATCTACAATCTGCGCCTGCCGATGATGCTGCACGCCAAGATCCACCGCAGCCCGATCTCGCATGGTCGTATCCGGTCAATCGATATCGGCGAAGCGGCGGCGGTGCCGGGCGTGCATATGGTGGTGACCGGCGAAGACGTGAAGACGGTGCTGCCGGAACCCTATTACGGGCCGGCCTTTCACGACCAGCCGATCCTGGCGCTCGACAAGGTGCGGCATTTCGGCGAGCCGGTCGCGGCCGTGCTGGCGAGCGATCCGCATGTCGCGGAACGGGCGGCGCGGCTGATCGCGGTCGATTACGAGGAACTGCCGGCGGTCTATGACGAGGTCGAAGCGCTGACCTCGGAAGCCATCGTGCACGAGGAGTTGAAGCCCGCCGGGACCTTCGCCGATCTGAAGCATCTGTCGGGCAAGCGGGACACCAACGTCGCGCTCGACTTCCATCTGCGGCTCGGCGACGCGGACCGGGCCTTCGCCGACGCGGCGCACGTCTTCGAGCATACCTTCCGCACGCAACAGACGATGCATACGCCCTTCGAGCCGATGGTCGCCATCGCCGATTTCGGTCACGACCGGGTGACGATCCATTCCTCGACGCAAGGCCCATCCTTCGTGCGCTACGAGGTGTCGCGCCTGCTCGGCTGGCCGGAGAGTAATGTGCGGGTGCGCACAGGCCATCTTGGCGGCGGGTTCGGGGCAAAGGTCTACATCAAGGTGGAGGCGCTGGCCCTGGCGCTGTCGATGCTGGTGGGTCGTCCGGTGCGGGTGGCGCAGACCATGGAGGAGCAGTTCTACACCATCACCAAGCACCCCAACACGTTCCGCATCCGCAGTGCCGTCGACGCGGACGGCCGCATCACGGGCCGGAAATGCGAGGTCTGGTGGAACGGCGGCGCCTATGCCGATATCGGCCCGCGCGTAACGCAGAAATCCGGTTTCACAGCGGCGGGGCCGTACGACATCGAGAACGTCGATATCGATTCCACGGCGCTCTACACCAACCGGCCGCCGGCGGGTGCGCTGCGCGGCTTCGGCATCCCGCAGCTCGTGTGGGCCTATGAGAGCCATACCGACATCATCGCGCGCGAACTGGGCATCGACCCGGTCGACTTCCGCAAGCGCAATATATTGCGCAACGGTCGGCCGCAAGCCGTTGGCACAATCGTGAAGGACGGCGAGTTCGAGACGGTGCTCGACGACACGGCGCGGCGGCTCGGCTGGGACCGTCCCTTCGACAAGGGCAGCGGCACGAAATTGCGTGGCCGCGGGATTGCGATCGGCTTCAAGGCGTCGATCTCGCCGACCACCTCCAGCGCCATCGTCAGCGTCAATGCCGACGGCAGCGTCATCGTCTATTGCAGCACGGTCGATATGGGGCAGGGGTCGGACACGGCGATGGCGCAGATCGCCGCTGAGGTTCTCGAAATTCCGCTCGACCTGATCCGCGTCGTCAATCCCGACACGGACGTCACGCCCTACGACATGTCTACATTGGGCTCGCGCTCGACATTCCATATGGGACACGCGGTGCGGCTCGCCGCGGCGGACGCCAAGGAAAAGCTGGTCGCGATGGCGGAGGAGGTTGGCATGCCGGAAGGCACCAACGCGCCGCTGCCGGAACTGTTTGTCAGGAAATTCGGCATGCGGGCCGGAACCATCGTCGGAACCGCGAACTACAAGCCGGATTACGCACCGACCGACCCCGAGACCGGCCTGTCGTCGAACGCGACACCGTTCTGGATGATCGGCGCGACGGGTGCCGAGGTCGAGGTCGATACCGAGACCGGCCAGTTCCGTATCGAGCGTCTGGTCAATGTCTGCGACGTGGGTAAGCCGATCAACCCGGCTGTCGTCGAGACGCAAGTGTCCGGCGCCGCGGTCATGCAACTCGGTTTCACCACGACGGAAAACATGATCATCGAGAACGGGCAACTGACCAACCCGTCGCTCGCCGACTACAAGATTCCTGGATTCTTCGACATGCCGGACCGGATGGAGAACGGCGTCATCGACGCGGAGCAGCATAACGGGCCGTTCGGCGCCAAGGGGGCGGGGGAAAGCGGGACCTTCGGCGTCTCGCCGGCCATCGCCAATGCGATCGAGGATGCGGTGGGCGTGCGGATCAGCGAACTGCCGATCACTGCCGAAGCCGTCTTCCGCGCCCTGCGCGCGAAGGCCGGCGCGCCGTTGGAGGAAGAATAAATGAGCCGTCGAACGATCAGTTTTACCTTGAACGGCCGTCCGGTGACGGTGGAGATCGGCGTGCATCAGAACCTGACGGAGATTCTGCAGGAAAGCTTCGGCCTGTTCGGCGCGCGCGAGAGCTGCGGCCAGGGGCTGTGCGGTTGCTGCACCGTGCTGGTCGACGGCGAAGCGGTGACGAGCTGCCTGTCGCTCGCCGCCTTCGCCGACGGTGCGGAGATCGAGACGGTTGAGGGGTTGGGCGATGGCGATGCGCTGAGCCCCGAGCAGGAAGCCTTCATCGAAACCGGGGCCTTCCAATGCGGTTATTGCACGCCGGGTTTCATCCTGATGACCAGGCAATTGCTCGACGAAAACCCGGACCCCGACGAGGACCAGATCAAGCACTATCTGTCGGGCAATCTGTGCCGCTGCGGCGCGTATCCCGAAATCCTGCAAGCCGTCCGATTGGCGAGCGAGAAGCGTAAGGCGAATTAGCCGCCGTCCCCATGCCCGATCTCCTGTCCCTATCGATCGCGATTGCCGCGACCGTCGTCGGCGGGATCGTGCGCGGCTATTCCGGGTTTGCCGGGCCGATGATCATGCTGCCGGTGCTGACGATCTTGTTCGGGCCGGTCACCGCGGTCGTGACGATAATGCTGGTCGATTTGGCCGGGGTCGTCGTGCTGGTCCCAGAAGCGTTTCGGGAGGGCTCTCGGCGCGTCAGCATTCCCCTGATCCTGGGCACCTTGGCTTGCATGCCTTTCGGCAGCTATCTGCTGCTGGCCGCCGACCCGGCCATCATGAAGGATCTTATCATCTACGCCGTCATCGGCACCGCCGTGGCGCTCCTGTTCGGCTGGCGCTATCGGCGGCCCCTTGGACTCGCTGCGCTGCTCGGTGTCGGCGTCGTCAGCGGCGGTTTTCTCAGTGCCGCTTATATCGGCGCGATTGCGCCGTTGTTCCTCTATGCCGGTCCCGATAGCGCCCGCCGCAGCCGAGCCAACATCATCCTGTGGAGCTTCTTTAGTGGGCTGGTGCTGGTTTCGATCCTGATCTATGGCGGAGCCGTGACCGATGTCGAATTGTGGCGCGCGCTGACGATGGCGCCGTTTTATTTCGGCGCCATCTACGCCGGCAGCCGGCTTTTCCAAGGTATCGACGAGGCGCTTTTCCGCCGCACGGTGCTCGTCATTCTGATCCTCGGCTCGGTGGTCGGAGTCGTGTTTTTTTAGTCCGCGTCCTATGATTTCCTCGATGATTGGAAGTTAATGGTAAACGCACGATGAGGACGATCCGCGAGCGGCGGCTGGACAGTCCCATGACCTGGGCGGCCGAGACGCTGCTGGAAAATGACGGGCTGGTCGAACTGGACGCGGAATGCCACGCCGAGATCGACCGCACCGCGGATGAACTCGTCGCCAACCCGCTGCCCATCGAGGCGCTGCGGATCGCCGATTTCGATATGCCCGCCTGCCGGGCGGCGATGGCCCGCACCTCGGCCCCGAGCGCGTCGCCGAGAGGGCGGATTTCGATGGGCACGGGTAGGATCCCTCCGGCGTCGACTATTTCTTCAACTGCCGTGCTACGGCCTCCGGCGTCGTTTCACCCGCGAAATACTCGAATTCCTCGTGCCATTCCAGCGGCAGGTCGACCAGCACGCCGGCCTCCGTTGCCTTGACGGCGAAGTCGAGTGCTTCTCTCAATATCTTCGTCTGCATTTCCGTATCGCCGGCCTTGCCGAACGTGTTCCCCATCGGGAAATTGACGAACAGGCTGCGCGGTGGCCGGACCAGGGCGGTGATGTCGCGTCCGGTGGACACGGTAACGGTCGGAATTCCGGTGTCTTCGACGACCCTCGCGACCAGACCCACGGTCTGGTGGTCGAGCGGTCAAGCCGGTATGGCGATGAGCAGGTCCACCCCATCCGCTACGAGCTCGTCGGCGAAGGCCGGCCCGGACTCGCCGAGCACCTTGCTGCGGTTATAGGTGCGGCCCATGAAGCCGCTCCAATGCCGCTTGGCGACCGCGCCGATCTCGCCGGCCTCGGCCAGCTCGCGCAGCCGGTCGACCGGGAACAGGCAGTTCAAATCCCGGTCCGCATCCGTGTGGTCGTAGTAGCGGTCGTGGATCTGGTACTGGTCCGTGGCCGTGTCGGGGTCGATGGCGTCGACCCGGTGGTCGTTGCGCGCGTCCGGGTCGAACGGCATCGCCGAGCAATGCGAGATGCCGCCGCTGACCAGCAGGGCGACGGTGCAGTCCGCCAGCGGCTTGGCGAGCGGTGTCCAGGGCGCGGTCGGGTTTTCGCTCCACTTGTAGGGCGGAAAGCCCATCGAACCGTATTTCTCGTTCAGGGCGTCGACATAACGGATCGGTTCCATCGCCGGTGCCTCCTTCGTTGTTGTTGGTCTAACGTACCTTTGAGTCTTAGCGCGCCAGGAAGCCGCCGTCGATGACCAGTTCCGAGCCGGTGACGAACTTGGCCGCGTCGCTCGCCAGATAGAAGATGCCCTCGGCGATGTCCGCGGTCTCGCCCAGCTTCGCCATCGGCACGGTGCTGTCGATGTACTCGCTGAACCAGCGGCCGCGGTGTTGGATCGCGCTCTGCAGCAGATCGGTTTCGATGAAACCGGGATGCACCGAGTTGACGCGCACGACCGGATCGGTGTTGGCGCATTCCAGGGCGGCGGTCTTGGTCAGCAGCTTCACGCCGCCCTTGGCCGCGCAGTAGTTGCCGGACATCGGAATACCGATCTTGCCGGCGATCGACGAGGTGTTGACGATCGAGCCGCCGGTGCCCTTCTTCATCGCCCGGATCCCGTGCTTGATGCCGAGGAACACGCCGTCGAGGCAGATCGAAATGCACTGGTGCCAGGTCTCCAACTCCATGTCCTCGATCTTGATCCCGGCGCCCGGAATGCCCGCATTGTTGACCAGAATATCGAGATGGCCGGCCTCGTCCATGACGGTCCCGATGGCGGCCTCCCAATCCGCTTCCCTGGTGACGTCGAGCGCCAGGTAACTGGCGGCATCACCGATCTCCGCCGCGGACTTCTCGCCCTCGATGTCGCGGATGTCGGTCAGGACGACCGTCGCGCCCTCGCGCGCCATCAACTCCGCCGTCTTCTGTCCGATCCCCGACGCCGCGCCGGTGATCAGCGCGACTTTCCCTTCGAGCCGTCCCATGGGGTTCTCCCTCGATTGAAGTAATTGCGAGCTGGGTTTGCTTCTCTGCCGCCCACCCCCACCGAGCTGGGTTTGCTTGGTCCGACCGGGAAGATGGGTAACAGTTTGGACCGGCGACATGGGTAACAGTTTTTGC
>CAYLTU010000109.1:0-17426 GCA_964386465.1 uncultured Rhodospirillaceae bacterium | reverse complement strand
CGCCCGATACACCTGGCCTTGGCCTGGGTATATTGCAGGATACATCGGCATCCTGCGAGGGGATCGCCTTGAAAATCAGTCCGCACAGAAGGAAAACAGCATTGGAAGCGCTTTGGGAACGTGAAATATGGACAGATGCCTATGTGCCGGTCTGGCGGCATCTCGATACCGCCGACGGCGGCAAGCGGGCACTGGTGTTTGAAGTCAACGTAAAGAGCGGTCAGTTTGCCGGCGAACTCCCGGATTACGACGCGTCTCGATTCATTGCGACGGCGTCAGGCAAATACGGTTCCTGTCGTGAATACCTGCTGTCCACGTTCGAAGCGTTACGGGATGCCGGTATCCAATGTCCGGAGATTTGCAAGATGCGCGCTGCGGTTTACGGCTTGTCGCGATTGGGGTAACGCGAATTGGTCCGGTTGCGGGATCCGATGGCGTATTGACGCCCTTGTGCTGGTTAGGCTGCTCGGGGCGGTTAGTTTGAGGGTTTTGTCTTGGGGCCTGCCGCTGGTTCAATTTCGGCCGGGTTGAATTTGTCCGTATCGACAGCCGTTCGGGTAATGTCTTCTGTCAATACGGCGTTGAACAGCCCACCGATTGCTACCCATGCCAATAGGGAAGCAAGAAGTAAAACCGTCCACGCGCGGCGCTGCGTCCAGCGTGCCCGCATCGTAAATCAGCCCCTTTCCAACCGGCGCAAATTGTATGCAGATTTTTTCTGCCGATACGCTGCCGGTCACCTAATAATTCGTCCGACGATCTAAATTCTTTTTTTGATTATAAGCCGATTCGTTAAACCGTCTGACGTGCAGACCAATCTCTTGCAAATCTGGCGAATGTTTGACGGTTCGCCGATGTCTAAATGAAGCTTGAGATCCTGTCTCCCACCGGTGCGAAAACAAGCAAGAATCATGCCTGTACAAGAATGGGTCGAAAATTCAAAGACTTGTGGAATTTCGCGATTTTTCGAGTAATGGAATCGTAAATTATTTCGACACTTTCCGTGTTGCATTCTGGTTATACCGGGAGGTTTTTAAAAACAAAATAATATTTTTCAATACGTTATGAAATTATACTAAAGTTAAATATTAAATTTGATATGTGTAAAATATTCCGACACCGTGAGGGGCGCCTGATAATTCGATAATTTGACTTGGGCATCTGTTAAAATCGGGCATCTGTTAATCTGTTAAATCGGTAAATCTCAACAACAACGCAAATGCCGAAAAAGAGGAGCGTAAGCATGGCCGACGGATCCGAAAAAATTACGATCGTTACCGGCGGTAGTCGCGGTATCGGGGCCGCCACGGCGTTGTTGTGTGCTAGCCACGGGCACACTGTTTGCGTCTCCTATCGCGATCAAGTTGAAAAAGCGGATAAAATTGTCGCTAAGATCGCAGCCAATGGCGGTCGCGCGCTCGCGGTACAAGCGGACACGGCCGAGAAATCGGACGTGATCCGCCTTTTCGAAACGGTTGACAGCGAACTCGGGCGGTTAACCGGTCTGGTGAACAATGCCGGTATCCACGGACCGCGCGTTAGAGTAGACGAACTCGAACTAGCGGATGTGGAACGCGTGCTCGCAGTGAACGTCGCGGCGCTCTTTCAATGTTCAAGCGAGGCGATCCGACGCATGTCGACCCGTTATGGCGGTTCCGGCGGGGCAATCGTAAACGTATCTTCCGGTTCGGCGCGGTTGGGTTCTCCGGGGGCCGGCGTTTTGTACGCGGCATCGAAAGGGGCGGTAAACAGCTTAACCATCGGGCTGTCGCAAGAGGTCGCTAGCGAAGGAGTTCGCGTCAACGCGGTGGCGCCGGGCCTGACCGTAACCGATATGCCGCCGGCGGATCGGCTGGAAAGAGATGGGCCAGCGCTACCCATCGGCCGCGCCGCCCAACCGGAGGAAATAGCCGAAGCGATTTACTGGCTGCTCACGGAGAAAGCGTCCTATGTCGCCGGCGCCAATCTGCGGGTCGGCGGCGGAAGGATTTGATCGGCCCTCGATCACTGTTTTGAACACGCGCCATTTGGGAAAACTCAAGCCGAATTTCGCGTTCGTTCAGCTTAAAATTTAACCAACGCTTGCCGCGTAATTGATTGAAAAGAATGCAAAAAAAATCATTGGCGTCTCCGTCCACGGCATGTTCTAACAGGCAGGTCAAACCGCTGCTCTAAGAATGGCGTTAAGTACTGTATTAACCGTTTTTCAAGGGCATTACCGTCGCGGGGCCGGTAATAAACCTTAACGGTTACAATCATTTACTTCATCCGTTTGGGTGATGCAGCGAGTCCTGCTCCGACTATTCTGCTACTCGATCGCCGGGACTGCGGAGCGACGACTCGCCGTTCCGGTAAATGTATTTGATTGAGGCAAATGGTCGAGCGAAGTTCAGATAACCCGCGTGGTATGCGCCGGCTTCTTAGGGAAGCCGCGGAGCTTAGCCGTGCGCTCGACCTGATCGTCGCCACGCAGGGGAGCGACTCGCCGGCCGTGGCGCCGATAATCCAGCAATTGTCGGGCTTACATCGCGTTTTGGAAGATGTTTACGAGGAAACGACGCATCGCGGCGAGCCCGGTGCGAGACGAACGGCGGGCGACGGGACTTCGGAATACGATCAGTTGGAAGGCCGGTTGGATAGGACTGAAGAGCAATTTCGGGATTTGAAAGGTTCGATCGCCCGACTCGTCGAAGTGTTGGGTCAGAGAACGTCCTCGACTACCCCCCCCCAAAACGGAAACTCGAAGAAAAGCTGAAGGTTCCGGTCAACTTTCGGAACTGAAAACGCGGAACGTCAAACTGCAACGCGAGGTCGAGCGCCACCGCGATGTCGAGGTAAGCCTACTGACGACGATGCGCGACGTACGGGCTGCAAGCCAGGCAAAAAGCGAGTTTCTGGCGAATATGAGCCACGAGTTGCGCACGCCGTTGAACGCGATCATCGGTTTCGCGGAAATTATGGAATCGGAACTGGTCGGGCCGCTCGGCTCGCCGCAATATGTAGGTTACGCGAAAGACGTCCGGGAGAGCGGCCAATATCTGCTGGAACTCATCAACGACATCCTCGATCTTTCGAAAATCGAAGCGGGTCAGTTGGAGGCCAATCTGGAGGAAGTCGATCTTCGGAAGACCGTCGATGTGTGTCTCCGAATGACGAAAGATCAAGCGGCAGAGGCCGGGCTTTCGATGGAATTGAGTGCTATCGAGGATATTCCGATAGTCCGTTCGAATGCGAGAATGTTACGTCAGATCATCCTCAACCTGTTGTCCAATGCGATAAAATTCACTCCCAATGGCGGCCGGGTCGACATCGATATCGACCTCGAAGAAACGACCGGCCGCGTCGCGTTGCTTGTCAAGGACACCGGCATTGGCATCGCTCAAACGGACATCGCGCGGGTCATGCAACCCTTCGAACAAGTTGAAAGCGCACAGGGCGAATTGCACCGCGGTACGGGACTTGGGCTGCCAATGGCCAAATCACTCGTCGAATTGCTGGGCGGCGAATTCAAAATTGGCAGCGATATCGATAAAGGGACGGTGGTAAAGGTCCTTCTACCGGTGGAGCGGAAAGACAAGGATTCCGATCTCTAGAGGCAAGCGTCTTCGTTACGGATTTATTGCGGTCATGTCGGGCAAGGATATATCTTGCCGGTCCGTCTGACGCCGCGCGCTTCGCGAAAACCGAGAGGTTTATCCCTTGTCCATCGAGACTGTTGCAATTTTAAGCCCCGGCGATATGGGCCATGCCGTTGGGCGGGCCCTGTCGGCGCATGGTCTGCGCATCGTGACTTGTCTTGAGGGGCGTAGCGAACGGACGCGGGGCCTCTCTGAGGCCGCGGGTTTCGTCAATTTGCCGTCACTGAAATCGTTGGTATCGGAAGCGGATCTCATACTTTCGATCATGCCGCCCTCTGCCGCCGTCGCTGCCGCACGATCCGTCGCGGCGGCAATAGGGGCAACCGGTTCCAAGCCGTATTATGCCGACTGCAACGCCGTGTCGCCGGCAACGGCCCGGGCGATCGAGGCGCTGTTCAGCGATTGCGGCGCGTCGTTCGTCGATGCTGGAATTATCGGACCGCCGCCTGGCAAGGGAGCGCAGCCGACACGGTTTTATGTCAGCGGACCTCAGGCCGAGGTGATCGACGCGATCGATGGCGCCGGCATCTCCGTGCGTCAGATGGGACCTGAAATTGGTCGCGCGTCGGCCATCAAGATGTGTTACGCCGCAGTGACCAAGGGGAGCTGGACGCTTTTTACCGCAGCGCTCACCACCGCAGAGGTGATGGGCCTCACGGATCTGTATCTGGCGGAGTTGGAAAGCAGCCGTCCGCACGTCGCCGCGGAGATGCGCCGCATGGTGCCGCGACTGCCCGTCGATGCGGGCAGATGGATCGGCGAGATGGAGGAGATCGCCGCGACCTTGGGCGATGCCGGGCTACCGCGCGAATTCCACGAGGGCGCCGCAAACCTGTTTCGATTGCTTGAAAATACGCCGATCGCCGCCGAAACCCGCGAAACGATCGACCCGACGCGAACTCTCGAAGACGTACTGGCGATCTACGCCGGAACCTTCGGAAGAACGCCAAAACGCAACGGTGCCGTGTCGGCGGACACAAATCTTGTCGCAAAGCCATTGATCGCGGCGGCATTCGAGCCCTATGGCGAGGTGATCGATCTGGGGCAGGGCGACCCGGGGACGCGCGATTCATTCGCCGCTGCGATGGACAACCGTAGGCCAGACGCGCGTTTGAACGTTTCCGTCTCTCGCGCACATGAAACGCCCGTGCCGTTGCTGGTGAAGTGGATGGAGCGGCACCCCCATTCCGGCCAGACCTTCGTTCCAATCGAACTTTCCCGCTATCTCATGCTTGTGGCCCCTTCGGACAATGAGGGGCAACCGCGGATGGATCGTCTCGAAGCCTTCGTCGCCGGCCCGGATCAGGGCATCAATTACAGGGCCGGCGTCTGGCATCACCCCTTTACGGCCCTCGACCGGCCGTCTGAATGTCTCGTTCTACGATTCGATGACGGCAGCGACGAGGACACGGAGTGGTTCGAAGTCGCGGATGGCCCGACAATCGGCGTGAAACCGTCGTCCGGAGCAAGCGGATGACGGCGCAGCCGCGCAGAAGCCGGCGTTGGAAGCTGGGCCTCTGTTGCGGCACACATTCCCTGCACGACGGCATGGTCGACATGCTGTATCCGCTGTTGCCGCTGCTGGCCGAGACATTTGGATTGTCGTTCGCGGAAATTGGTTTGGTTAGAGCGGCGAATAAGGCGGCAATGGCAATTTTTCAACTCCCGGCAGGTTTCCTGGCCGAGCGTTTCGGCGAACGCGTGCTGCTGGCCTTGGGTACCGCTTGCGCGGGTGCCGCCTATATCATGCTAGGGTTTTCCGCTGGCTTCGTGACGATGATCGGCTTTTTGTTTCTCGCCGGAGTTGGAAATGCGGTGCAGCATCCGCTGTGCTCCTCGATAATCTCGAATGCCTATGCGGATGGGCCACGCCGCGGTGCGTTGGGAACCTACAATTTTGCGGGTGACGTCGGAAAACTGGCGTTCGCCGGCGCCACCAGCTTCTTGATGGGCGTCGGCATCGATTGGACGTATCCCGTGCACGCGACAGGGGGACTTGGAATAGCGGTTGCTATTGTCATTGTTGTATCGCTGGGCTCGATTGAAAAACGAAATGTTCCGGAGCCACAGCGAGCGGTTCAAAGTCCAAAATTGGACAACGGTTGGGGTATCCGTGACCGAACAGGATTCCTCGCATTGTGTTGCATCGCAATATTGGACAACGGAACGCGAAACGCCTTTTTGACATTCGTTGCGTTTTTGATGATCTCCAAGGGCGTACCGGAGGGCTGGGCGGCGGCGTCTGTCGTTCTTGTATTTTCAGGCGGAATGGTCGGCAAGCTCGCCTGCGGTTTGCTTGCCGACCGGTTCGGAGTCATCAGGACGGTTGTATTGACCGAAATCGCGACCGGGGTCGGAATGCTATTGACCCTGGTATTACCGAACTTGGCTGCTTTTTTTATTTTACCTCTGATCGGGGTTGCGCTTAACGGGACGTCATCCGTCCTGTACGGCACGATTGGCGATCTCGTCGAGGCCGACAGGCAGGCGCGCGCATTCGGGTTATTTTATACGCTAGGTTCCACCTGCGGCATCCTCGCCCCACTGGGGTTCGGCCTGCTTGCCGACTATATCGGCATACCGGAAACTATCGCGGTCGTCGGCTGCGGAATTTTCCTGACGATCCCACTTTGCCTTATCCTCCGGCCCTCGGTCGGGGAGGCGAAAGCGGTTACTTGAGTGAGAACCCGTGGCCATTGAGGAAGGCTTTGAAACCGTCCCGTTCCGGTTCCGATAGCTGTCGCGTCGTGTTTTCCGACCAACCGCAGAAATCGAGTGCGCCGTAGCGCTCGGTCAGACGCTGCTTCTCCGGGGGGATCTGATAGATCGCGTGGCGTCGCTTGTCGTAAGCGTCGACGTCGGCTTCCAGGTTGGAATCGTCGTATTTGTCGCGGTGTACGACAACGAACGGCGGCAACCGCATGGAAATATAGCCTTTCGTCGACGGCCAGCCGACGCAGAGTCCTGAAATCGGGAAAACGCCCTCGGGCAGTCCCAATTCCTCGCACCATGCTTCGATCCGGTTGCGCACCTGGCTGATCGGGCAGCAGCCGAGGCCAACCGATTCCGCGGCGGTCATGAAGCTTTGCATCGCCAGCGCGGCGTCGACGCACGCGTTCATGAACGTATCGACATTGTCGTTTTCGAACTCATGTCCGCGAATTTCGGCGAGACGCCGTTGGCGCCGCGAATCCGCGCAGAACATCAGGAATACCGGCGCCGCGCCTTCCCAGCCGCCGATCAAGTCACGCGCCTTCTTGTCTTCGACAACGACGATCGAATATTGCTGCAGGTCGGATTTGGCCGGAGCGGATTGCGCGCAGGCCAACAGAACGTCGAGCAAATCGTCCGGAATTGGTTCGTCCGTGTAACGACGGAGGGAGCGGCGGTTCAGGATTTCGGCAACGGTGCCTTCCGCACTCATGTCTTGGCCGATATCCTTATCGAGTCCAAAACGCGCCTTGTACAATTCCGCGATCGTCGTCATTTCGTGTGATCCTCATTTGGATTAAATGATTGCCGGAAAGGCGGCTGTTTACCCAGTCGCGACCCGCTGTTCGCTGTTGCCGGGCCCGCCATCTTCGACGTTTAGCGGGGCTGTAAGTTCGACGCCGGGCATCAGATAGCCGTTCGGCCTGCCCGCCGCGATTTCGTCCATGAACTCGTAATAGGGCGCGGGCAGGGGCGGGCCGTCCTCGCAGGCCAGCCACAAGCGCAGAAGATGACGCCGTTTGTCGGGGTCGGGGTAATCTTCATACGCTGTCCGCGAATGCATGATGTAGTGATTGTTGATGAGTTGTATATCGCCCGGCTCGAAATCTATGTTTAGGAAAAGGTCGGGATCGGCAGCCGTGCGCTCTATCAGGCCGAAGGCTTCCCGCTGGATATCGGTCAGGCGGGGCACGTCGTCAAACCGCTGTGCTTTCTCGATCGTGCTGCGGACATAGTTTGTCAGGAGACGCCCTTCGCGGAAGTTGAAGACAGGCAAGCGGTACCAGGGCTCCCGGCCCTCGGGAATTTCACCGCGCCGGTCGCGATAGAGTGTTTCCGTCAGAACCTGCACCAGATCGGGGCGCTGTTTGAGCATTTCATTGTAAACGGCCCCGGCGGAGACGACGCTGCTCAAACCGCCGGCCCTAGCCTTGCGCAGGCACATCAGCCCGACCAGATCGGTTGGGTCGGTGTGGAAATTCAATTTGTTGGCGCTTTGATAACCGCGCGCCGTGGGCAGGGACGGATCGAAGCCGAGATTGCAAATATGCCCCAACGCATGGCCCCTAGCGTTCTGCGAAACCGCTTCGCCAAAGTGCGCACCGATATCGAAATAGGCGATGGCGGCCTGCCGCGTGTCATACCGGGCAACGGGAATCCCCCGGATCACCGCAAAACCGAGACCATTCTGCAGATTGTCCCGAATGTGTTGCAGGGTCTTGGACAGGCCGGGGAAGCGGTCTTGTGTGATCTCAAGAACGCCCAGGTTCTGTCTCTCGATATCCCGGACGGCGGCGTCGATTTCTTCGATATCGCTAGCGTTCAGCTGATAGGTCCAGTCCTCGGCGCGCGCGGCAACGTCGGGACCACGCCAGACGCATTTGCCTTCGACCGGCTTTAGATCTGCCTGATCCATAATCCTGCTCTCGGCGGATGTTACGAGGTGCCAATCCTGCCAGACCGGTTACTGGAACCGCAAGGGATACGCTGATCGATTTGCAAGCTTTTCCGGTCCTGCACTACACTGAAGGCCCGTCGAAGAATGAGGAATTTAATCATGGCCGTCACCGAAAAACTTGCCGCTTGGGCAGCCGAAACGCCGGATATCAAAGCTGCGGGTGCGCTCGACAAGGCACGCGACGCCGTTCTCGACACGATTGGCGTGATGATTGCCGGAGCATCGGACCAGGCAGCCAAACGGGTTCGCCGTGCCGTCGCGCTGTGGGGCAGCGGTCCGGCGACGGTTGTCGGTCAGTCAGAAACGCTTGCCGCGCCGTGGGCTGCGCTTGCGAACGGAACGGCGGCGCATGTGCTCGATTTCGACGACAGTTTCTCGCCGGTCTTTGGCCATTCCTCCGCGGTCATGGTGCCCGCGCTCCTAGCACTCGCGGAAGCGGAAGGCGTCTCCGGGCATGCGATCCTCGACGCCTACGTGGTTGGGCTGGAGATCCAGGCGCGGGTCGGCCAGTCGGTCAATGTTGAGCACTACAGGTTGGGCTGGCACTCGACCTCGACCGTCACCACGATCGGTTCCGCTGCCGGCTGCGCGAGGCTCCTGGGCCTCCCGGTCGACGGTATGCGAAATGCCATCAGCATAGCCGTCAGCACCGCGGCCGGCTCGAAGCGACAGTTCGGGACCATGGCCAAGCCGATGCATGCGGGATTGGCGGCCAAGAATGCGGTCATGGCGGCAAGCCTGGCGGCGGCCGGCATCGAGGCGTCCGAGGAACCGCTCGACGGGAAATGGGGATTCCGTGAACTTTACGCTGGCGACGCGTCGCCCGGCTTCGATGCCGCCATGGCGGCACTCGGCGATCCGTTGGCGATTGAGGAGTTCGCGCTGAACCCGAAATCCTACCCCTGCTGCGCCAGCACGCACACTTCGCTCGATGGATTGCTGGCGTTGAAGGCGGAGCACGGATTCGGCGCCGATGACGTGGATACGATCAAGACGACAGTGCCGCCGATAAATTTCAACAATCTGATGTATTCCAACCCGCAGAGCGAGATGGAAAAACGGTTCAGCATGCAGTACTGCCTCTCCACCGCGATCACTCATGGCTCGGTGGTTCTCGACGACTTCCAGCCCGGCGCGGATATGCCTGCGGAGGTAAGATCGTTCATGCCGAAAGTCGAGATGATAAAGGATGACAAGCCGGATGCCAGTCCGGCTCATCCGACACATATCGAGGTTGCGCTGCGCGACGGGCGCACCCTCACGACCGAAGTCGCGATAAAGAGGGGATCCAAGGATTCCCCGCTCGGCGACAGCGATTACGAACGCAAATTCCTGGGATGCGCCGCCGCCGGCATGGACTCGACGTCGGCAGCCGAACTCCACGGCACGATCATGCGTCTCGACGAGCAAGCCTCGATCGGTGCGGTCATGGCGCCACTTCGCGGCTTGCGACATACAGCCGTCGCGGCCGAATAAAGGGCGGCAGCAGCATGAAAATCAAATCGGTTTCGGCGACATGGCTGCACGTACCAATCCCAAAGGAAAGGCAGCATGTCAGCGATTTCGGCCCAACCACGTCGTTCGACGCGACTCTGGTTCGTATCGAGACGGAATGCGGCATCGTCGGCCATGGCGAGGCGAAGTCGGCGGTCGGCAGCAACAGTGTCAATCTTGCACTCTGCACGCTGATTGAGAAGGAACTGGGGCCGCAACTGATCGGTCAGGATCCGCGCGACATCTCGCGCCTCTGGGACGTTATGTACAATGGCACGCGGGCCCATTTCGCCCTTGATCGTGGCCACGTGTTCCCCGCTCTCGGCCGTCGCGGCCTGACGATTTCCGGTATTGCCGGCATCGACATGGCGCTGTGGGATATTCTTGGAAAATCCCTGAACGCGCCCATCTGGCGGCTGCTCGGCGGCCGACGGCACGAGCGTATGCCGGCCTACGCGTCGGGCGGCTGGGCGCCGGCGGACCGCATTGCGGCTGAACTGCAAGGGTTCATCGACCAGGGCAATTTCAAAGCCGTCAAAATGCGGGTCGGCGCGGGCGACGGCGAAGTACGCCATTCGATCGCTCGCGTTCATGCGGCGCGCAAAGGCCTTGGCGACGATATCGATATCATGTGCGATGCGCACGGTACGATGAATGTGGCGGAGGCCAAGCGATTTTGCCGCGAGGTGGCGGATTGCAACATCGCCTGGTTCGAAGAACCGGTAACCGCCGACGACAAGCGGGGACTGGCGGAAATCCGCGCCTCGACTGATATTCCCATCGCGACCGGTGAGAGCGAGTTCACCCGCTTCGATTTCCGCGACCTGATCGAATTGCGTGCCGCCGATATCCTGCAGCCGGACCTTGCGATCGCCGGCGGCATCACCGAGGCCCTGCGTATCGAGGCGCTGTGCAGCGCCCATCAACTCCGTTTCGCGGCGCATCTCTGGACCGGCGCGCTCGCCTTCGCGGCGGGACTGCACGTTTCCGCCGTGGCGTCGAGTGCCTTCATTCTGGAATATTCGCTTGGTGCCAACCCGATGCTGCGAGAGCTCGCGCTGGAGGATTTTGTGGCGGTTGACGGCTATATCGATATTCCCGACCGGCCCGGGCTCGGGGTCACCGTCGACGAGGATTTTGTCAAGCGCTATGCGAAGACCGCGTAACGGTCTTTGCGCGCGTTTCACGGTGCAGGATGTATAGGCCACTGGCGATCACCAGCGCGCCGCCGGCCAGGATGAATGCGTCCGGCACGGTGCTCCAGAATATGTAGCCCAGCAGCGCGCCCCAGACGATTCCAGTGTATTTGAACGGCGAAATTACGGCGGCTTCGCCAAGCCGGTACGCTTCGATCATGACCCAATGAGCGATGCCGACGATGATCCCCATCAACGCCAATTGCCACAGATCGTCAAATGTCATCGGTTGCCAGCCGAATGCGGCACTGCCGGCCGCGGCGCACAGAAGAAGCGAATTCGACCAGAACATGATGGCGTTCGAGGATTCCGTCGCGCTTATCCGGCGGGTCGTAACATCGCGCAGCGCGCTAAACAGGGCCGCGACGATGGGGACGATGGCAAGGGTCTGGATTGCGTCAGGCGTCGGGCGCAGCATGATCAGCACCCCGGCAAACCCGACACAAACCGCCGTCCATCGACGCCAGCCGACATGTTCGCCGAGCATCGGCGTCGCAAGTGCGGTCACGAAAAGCGGTCCCGCGAACAGCAACGCCACGGCGTCGGCCAGCGGTAACAGGATCATCGAGGTCGATATCAACGCCGTCGCGCTGATGTAGAAGAGCGCCCTGATGCCGACGCCACGACGGTCCCGAACCCTGAGAGTCGCCAGTCCGCCGGATGAAGAGACGATGGCGAAGGTCGGGATGAAGATGAACAGGGCACGAAAGAAGACGACTTGTCCGACAGGCAAGTGGCTGCCGACCCATTTGGTCAGCGCGTCGCCAACCGTCAGCAGCAGCATCGCCAACGCCATATAGGCGATACCGCGGGCCGTCGAACCGGTCTCGCGAGACGCTGTGGACGCGCTCACGCGAGGTCTTGCCGAGCCAGGAAATCGAGCAGCGCGAAACTACATTCGACCCCGTGCGAACAGGCGAGGCCGTGCCGTGCGCCGGGAAACACCTGGATCTCAGAGTTCGGAATCAGCTTGTGCATGTCGGCGGTCAGGTCGGTCGAGACGAACGGGCTGGAGTCCGGCGCCAGTAACAGGGCAGGAGCTTCGATCTTGCCGAGCTCGTTCGAGAAATCGGAGCCGATAAGCAGATCCGCCAGATCCAGCAGGGAGTCGGGCGATGTCGCGCGCTGCACCCCGTCGAACCACCGCCAAATCTCGTCCGACACGGCATCCGGGAAGAAACGGTCGGACATCATATCCTTCGACCACCCTGTCATACCGTTTTTCTCGACGAAGGAGCGCCATTCCCGCGCCTTGCGGATCGAGCCGCCGCGGTGCGACGTCGAAACGGCGGTCACGCTTTTAACGGCTTTCGGATTGCGGCTTGCCAGATAAAGCGACACCGTCCCGCCGAGCGATTCTCCGACCAGATGAAATTTCCCACAGCTCGACGCCTCCGCGACGGCCAAAATATCGTCCGCCAGCAGGTCCATCGACCAGTCGAACCCAGCGCCCGGCACGTGGCTGCGCCCGAAACCGCGCGTATCGAACCACGCGATCCTGTAACGGTCCGTCAGTCCGGACAGCCATCCCGCCCAGATATGCCGGTCGGTCGCGACCCCATGACAAAACAGGACGGTTTCCGGATCGGCGACCCAAGGCGGTGTGATATCGATGACCTCGTAATCGAGCGGTCCGCCATGGCAATCGATCGTCGGCATCGTGTTCTCCCTGCTATGCCGACGCATTATGACCACTCGTGGCGGTGCAGTACACGCAGCGCGCCCGTGTTAAACAACCTCTCCCGTTGGAGCAGCACGAGGATTAGGATGAAGGGTCGGATTGGTGCCGATTTGGATGGCACATTTACCATGTACGACGGATTGGCGCGCGCCGAACTCGACGGTTCGCTCGTCGAGGTAGCAATCTATCTCAATGCGAAGCGGCTCCTGGCGCGGGCGGAATATCTCAGCGCCGCCAACCGTTAATCCCGAATCAGGGGGCTTGGGCCTGCGCAGGCCGTTTTTTTTGCGCGAAATGTCGTTTTTCGCGGGAAAACCCTTGAACTCTTTCATTTCATGGCTTAAATGCCCGGCTGGCACTCGCTGGACCAGAGTGCTAACAAACGACAATTCACAATAATCGACTGCTTTGGAGGAATAACAATGAAATTCAGGCCGTTGCACGATCGCGTTGTAGTGCGTCGGATTGACGAGGAGGAGAAATCGGCCGGCGGGATCATCATCCCCGATACCGCCAAGGAAAAGCCGAGCCAGGGCGAGATCGTCGCCGTGGGCTCCGGAGCCCGGAACGAGAACGGTGAAATCGAGCCCCTGGATGTCCAGGTTGGCGATTTGATCCTGTTCGGCAAATGGTCCGGGACGGAAGTCAAACTCGACGGCGAAGAACTGCTGATCATGAAAGAATCCGATGTCATGGGCGTGCTGGAGCAGTCCAAGGTGTCAAAAAAAGCTGCTTAATGAGAGCTTAGGAAAAGGAACGAACGAATGGCTGCGAAAGAAGTCAAATTTTCAACGGATGCCCGCGACAAGATGTTGCACGGCATCGACATCTTGGCCGATGCGGTCAAGGTGACGCTCGGCCCGAAAGGCCGCAACGTCGTGCTCGACAAGGCATTCGGCGCGCCGCGCATCACCAAGGACGGTGTGACGGTCGCCAAGGAAATCGAACTCGGCGACAAATTCGAGAACATGGGCGCCCAGATGGTGCGTGAAGTCGCCGCGAAGACGAACGACATCGCCGGCGACGGCACGACGACGGCGACCATCCTGGCGCAATCGATCGTGCGTGAAGGTTCGCGCGCGGTTGCGGCCGGCATGAACCCGATGGATCTGCGCCGTGGTGTCGAAGCTGCCGTCGACGCCGTAGTCGCGGATTTGGCGAAGCGTTCGAAGAAGATCACCACGAATAGCGAAATTGCCCAGGTCGGTTCGATTTCCGCCAATGGCGACACCGAAGTCGGCGACATGCTGGCGAAGGCGATGGATACGGTCGGCAATGCCGGCGTCATCACCGTCGAAGAGGCCAAGTCGCTCGATACCGACCTTCAGGTCGTCGAGGGCATGCAGTTCGACCGCGGCTATCTTTCGCCGTATTTCGTGACCAATGCCGAGAAGATGAAGGTCGAGCTTGAGGATCCGTACATTCTGATCCACGAGACCAAGCTGGCCGGTCTGCAGGCGATGCTGCCGCTGCTTGAGGCGGTCGTTCAGTCCGGCAAGCCGCTTCTGATCATTGCCGAAGACGTCGAGGGCGAGGCGCTGGCCACGCTCGTCGTCAACCGCCTGCGCGGCGGCCTCAAGGTCGCGGCCGTAAAGGCTCCGGGCTTCGGCGACCGGCGCAAGGCCATGCTGGCCGATATCGCCGTTCTGACCGGTGGACAGGTCGTATCCGAAGATCTCGGCATCAAGCTCGAGAACGTCACCTTGGACATGCTGGGTCGCGCCAAGCGGGTCGACATCGACAAGGACAACACCACGGTCGTCGACGGCTCCGGCAAGAAGAAGGACATCCAGGCGCGCTGCGAGCAGATCAGAGCGCAGGTCGAGGAGACTTCTTCCGACTACGATCGCGAAAAGCTGCAGGAACGGCTTGCGAAGCTGGCCGGCGGCGTTGCGGTTATCCATGTCGGCGGCGCGACCGAGGTCGAGGTCAAGGAACGCAAGGATCGTGTCGAGGACGCCATGAATTCGACCCGCGCGGCCGTCGAAGAAGGCGTCGTCGCGGGTGGCGGCGTGGCCCTTCTGCGTGCGATCAAGTCCCTCGACAAGGTTACGCCGGGCAATGACGACCAGCGCGTCGGTATCAACATCGTGCGTAAGGCGCTGCAGACGCCTGCCCGTCAGATTGCCGAGAATGCCGGCGAAGACGGTGCGGTTATTGCCGGTAAGATCCTTGAGAACAAGGAGCCGAACTGGGGCTTCGATGCGCAGAACGGCAAGTATTGCGACATGGTCAAGAGCGGCATCATCGATCCCGCCAAGGTCGTGCGCGCGGCGCTTCAAGACGCGGCGTCGGTTGCCGGCCTGCTGATCACCACGGAAGCCATGGTTGCCGACAAGCCGGAGAAGAACCCGGCAGGCGGCATGCCGGGCGGTGCTCCCGACATGGGTGGCATGGACTTCTAAACTTAGTCCGAACCGTATACGGGAAAGGCCGTCCTTCGGGGCGGCCTTTTTCGTTGTTTGAAGCTGCCTCGCGGCGCAATCTTACGGCATTGAGCTGCGAAGAGGAGAGCGTAGTGACGAAACAGACAATAGCGACCGGCGGAAAGTCGGTATACGGGGCCAGGCTCGGGATCCTGATGCTGGAGACCCGTTTCCCGCGGATACCGGGCGACGTCGGCAACGCCCAGACCTGGCCGTTTCCAGTGCTCTATAAAGTCGTCCCCGGCGCGTCGTCGGAACGTGTCGTTCGGCAAAAGGCCGACGGTCTACTCGACGCGTTCAAGGACGCCGCGGGCGAGCTGGTATCGCTTGGCGCGGACGGCATTACGACGACTTGCGGTTTCCTGTCATTGTTTCAGGAAGAGCTTGCGGCGCATGTCGGGGTCCCCGTCGCGACGTCGAGCTTAATGCAAACGCCGTTGGTTCAACGGCTGCTGCCGCCCGGCAAGCGCGTGGGTATCATTACGATCAGCGCGGAGACGTTGACACGAGAGCATCTGGAGAAAGCAGGCGTCGATCCTTCGACCCCCGTCGTCGGAACGGAGGGTGGCGAGGAGTTCACGCGCGCCGTTGTCGGCGACGAACTCGAAATGGACTGGGTCGCGGCGGAGAGGGATATCCTGGCCGCGGGCGAATCATTGATCGGAGGTCACGAAGATATCGGCGCGATCGTCCTCGAATGCACGAATATGGGACCGTTTTCCCACGCGCTCGCCGCTCATGTCGGCCTTCCGGTTTTCGATATCGTGTCTTTTGGGACCTGGTTCCACGCCGGTTTGGCGCCTAGGCGGTATCCTGAATTTGATCGTCCCTAGGCAATCTGAGCCATTGTTGTGGCATCAACTGTTTGAATTCGAGCGCTCTTTTTGAGAGCCCGAGGGATAGTCCAATTCGCCGATTTGAACTGCGTAAAACTCTGTGGATAAACGGTTGATAAATTGTGGAAGAAACACCCATTAATCCACTGAAATAAAATGATTTTTGGCACAAATTTATTGCGCCCAGACAGGTATTTTCGGAATATGCACATGCGGTTTGGATGTCTTCGGACGGAGAGGCCGCCCGGGCCGGGAAGCCTTCGGGAAGAACGGGTCGGTGGTCAGGTCAGCCTTCGGGCGGGCAGGGCCAGGGAAGCGGGAAGCCTTCGGGCGGATCGGTTTTCCTGGGAATCGGGAGGCCTTCGGGTCGAGCGGTTCCCGGAGTGGAGAGTTCTCCGGAACTCTTGCTCGGAAGGCGTCAGGCGTGCCCCTCGGGGCACGGGCGATGGACCCCGCGTCCGCGCACCTGACGTCTTTTCCGTTTGGAACCTTTAAATCGTCCCAATCGTCCGTTTTCGGTCCAGAAATGCGATGGCCCGGCGCAATTCCTGGCTACCGCCATTCCTTGCACCGGGCCTTTCACACTTTGTCAGAGCGATGTGGACCCCGCATCCATGCACTTGAACGCGCGTTTTGTAGCAACACGACGCTATCCGCGTCAACTAGATTTAGACAAACGCGGGACTAATTTGACAATATATTGTGTTTCTGGAGTTCTGAGCGTGAGAGAGTCTCAACTTCGGACGATTTGCCGTAAAGCATTCTTTTGAATCTTGCCCAACGCCGTATGCGGTATGGATTTCATGAACATGACATGGTGCGGGTGCTGATACGATGCCAAACGTCCCTTGAAAAGAGCCCTGAGTTCCCGCGAGTCCATCTTGCGTCCTTCCTTCAAGACGACGCAAGCGACCAGCGTTTCACCCAGTTCGGGACCCGGCCGGCCGACGATCACCGCCTCTTCGATCGCGTCGCACTCCGCCAGGATGCGTTCACCGTCGGCGGGATAGACATTCGATGCGCCGACGATAACGATATCCTTGATGCGATCGTCGACATAGAAGTAGCCGTCATCGTCCTGATGACCGACATCGCCGGTAAGGAACCAATCGTCCCAAAATGTCTCCCGGGTCGCCTCTTCGTTACGCCAGTATTCGCTGAATATGCACTTGCTGCGCAGCACTATTTCGCCGCGCTCGCCGGTTTGCACGGTGCGCATGTACCGATCGACGATCCTGGCTTCGACATGTGCCGCCGGCTTCCCGATCGAACCGGCTTTGCGCCTCGCATCCGCGATGGAGATGGCGATGACCGGGGGCAAGGCCTCCGTCATCCCGTAGAGCTGTTGCACTTGTACGCCACGCGCAAACCAGGGCGCCATTGAATCGAGCGGTACACGGGTCGATCCGCTACCCAACGAACGGAGGCTGGACTGTATCGGGCGGTGACAAACTAGTCCACGGAAGCGGCGGGATTTGACCAGCCG